>DBBC01000050.1 GCA_002292025.1 Firmicutes bacterium UBA994 | reverse complement strand
GCCGCCGGATTAATTTTAGAAACACCCAAGCGCAATGCTTGGGTGTTTCGTCATGTGCGTTTGCACGGGCCTTTTCTCTGGCCGCGCTTTGGTGCGCCCCCCGGTCTCACTGTAGCCTTCATACAGTAATTTTTTTCTTGTGAAATGCGGAAGGTACCAGCCGATAGGCTTCTTTTTTGTCCAATTTAGTGATGTAGCGCGTGGCAATTCGCTCCTTACAGTTTGGGCAAAATATCGCTCCATGGTACTGCGAAAAATCTAGCACGCCGTCGATAATGCGCTCGTTGTACATCTTCACAAAGTTGCTCTCGCCCACCTTCTGATAACGAGCAATGAAGGTCTTGCAGTAAGCACAGCTCACCGCTAAGACGTGGCTGCCTCGGACCTTCTTGCAGTTTGGGTTAGGAATTATCTTTATGCTAATCCTAATGCACCTCCTCTACTCGCCGCCCACCACAATAGTATCAAACTGTGCGCGGCATGAGGGGGTGTGCGGGGTTTTTTCATGAACAGGTCGGACACCAGTAGGCATAAGAGTTCCCCGCTAACTCAGAAACGTCAAATAGCGATACACAGCCCAAAAGTGCAGTGCGCTGCCTGTAAGAACGAATAGGTGCCACAACTCATGAAAGCCAAAAACGCCGGGCAGGAGGCGCGGCCAGCGCAGACCATAAAAAACCGCACCAATGGTATATGCAAGGCCTCCTGAGCCCAAAAAAACTAACGCCCCTATGGGCAACGTATTGATCAGCGGCACGGCGACCACAACCACCAACCATCCCATAAGTAGATAAGCGCCAAGATAGAGCCAGCGCGGAGCCTTAAGCCACACCGCGCGAAAAACCATGCCAGCCGCCCCAAGGAGCCACACTGCGATGAGTAGCCACTCTCCCCCGCGTTGCCAAAGGGCGATCAAGCAGAACGGCGTGTAGGTTCCCGCAATCAACATAAAGACCATCATGTGGTCAATGCGCCTTAGCCATTGCTTGGCCTTCTCTCGGACGGCGGCGAGGTGATAAGCTGCAGATGCGCTGTAAAGAAAAATCAGACTCAGGCCAAAGACTAGATAGGCAGCTAAGTGTCGTGGGGTGCCGTGGGTTAAGGCAGCCCCGATAAGCGCTATAAGGCCGACTGCAGACAAAATTGCCCCTGCCGCATGTGAGATGCCGCTTGCCCATTCAGGTTTTTTGTTCAATCTAGCATCCCCCTCCATCAAACCCATAGATGCCGTAAATTCGCACTCTAGACAGAAACATTCTTTTGCCCTTTTTGGTCTTTGTTTTTGCTTTTTGCTTTTATAGACGTCTCCAGCCCGGGCGAGTGTTGTACATCGCGCTCCGCTGAATTCATATGGAGCGTGGTCAGCAGGGGAGTTAGGCTGCGCGTAGAATAGCAATATAGATGCAAATGCCGGTGAAGGAGATGTCGCCTTGTTTAGTGGTCAGCTTGTTAGGATCAGAGGTCTCGAAAAAAGCGATTTAGACAATATCATGCAGTGGATCAATAACCCCGACATCACACGATTTTTGCTCGCTTTTACCGTCCCCATGTCTCGCGCCATGGAGGAAAAGTGGCTGGAGAAATCAATGTATCACACCGCGAGCGATAAGTTTTTTGTTATAGAAACGTTAGAAGGTGACTATCTCGGCGGGTGTGGTATTCACGGCATTGATGCTACCCACAGGCACGCGGAAATTGGCATTGCCATCGGTAAGGAGAGTCACTTAGGCAAAGGGTATGGTGAGGATTCCATCAAAATCCTGTTGCGCCTGGGATTTCATGCCCTTAATCTCAATAAGATATATTTACGAGTCTTTGCCGATAACCTTAGGGCTATTCGCTGCTATGAAAAGTGCGGCTTCAAAGAAGTTGGACGCCAGAAACAGCACCGCTATGTGGCAGGCGAGTGGCAGGACGAGGTCATGATGGAAGTGCTACGCTCTGAGTGGGAGAAAAATCATTAGAGTTGCTCAAGGGGGCCTGTTGTGCGCAGAATATTCTATGCATTAGTTTTTTTGTTCTTGCTCTTCTATGTAGGAGCGCACTATTATCTAGGCAGTAGGTTTTTGGCGCTGGCTTCTGTCGTTCTAGGGTCGGCTACGTGGGTCTATTGGGGTTTGATTATCCTTGCGGCCATAACACCGGTGGCAACACGCGTGCTAAAGTCTTGTCTTCCGCGCCGGATAATTGACCGTGCATCGATCCATGGCAACTACTGGCTGGCTATGTTATTTTACGGTTTGGTTTTGTGGGGGGCAGCCGACCTTGTGCGCCTGCTGGTGCCGATGGTTCACATGGGTGACGTTCGCTGGGGGCTGGCTGTACTGACTGGGCTCGGTATGATCCTTGCCTACGGATACAGACGTGCACGGGCAGTGCGCATCTCGCGCTACGATGTCACTCTTGATAAGCACGTGCCTGGGCTTGCCTCACTTCGCATCGCGTTAGTTTCCGACTTGCACCTAGGTACCCCAGTGAACAATGCCCGCTTGGTTGAGCTGGTAGAACGCATTCAGGCATTAGCGCCAGATATTGTGTTTTTCGCGGGGGACACTATCGACGGAGAACTCGGCGCATTTGCCGCCGAGGAGATGCCACGTCTCCTGCAGCGCCTAAAACCACCCTTTGGCTGTTTCGCTGTACTAGGCAACCATGAATACATAAGCACAAACCAACGCGATGCCGTGAGACAGCTTGAGAGTTCCGGAGTCGAAGTTCTAGTCGACACATATAGGCACGTCAGCGGCCGGTTCTATGTTGTCGGACGCGACGACGCATATGTTTGGCGTAGAGGTGTCGGAGTGCGGCGGCGATCTGCCTTGGCAGCGATTATGGCGGAGGTGGACCATGCTCAGCCAATATTCCTGCTTGATCACCAGCCGATAGATTTAGGCGAAGCTGAAAAAAACGGCGTCGATTTAATGTTGTCCGGGCATACGCATCACGGTCAGTTCTTTCCGATCCAGCTACTCACACGGGGCATTTTCGCCGTAGACTGGGGATATCTGCGCCGAGGATTATTGCAGGTAATTGTATCGTGTGGGTTTGGGACTTGGGGGCCGCCCATTCGCACCAGCGGCTATAGCGAGATTGTAGAAGTCAACGTGACTTTCAGGGAGGAGGGGTAATCACTGGAAATTCCAGCTTTAGTCGTGGTCATGCTATTTTTCTTGGTGGGATTAGCAGGTACGATTTTGCCCATGCTCCCGGGAACGCCGCTCATCTTTGTCGGCATGCTAGTCTACGGCTACATGACGGGGTTCGTCACCCTAGATTTCCACTTCTTTTTGCTACAGGGTTTGGCTACAAGTCTGACATTCGTTACTGATTACGTCGTTACGGCCCTAGGGACGAAGAAGTACGGCGGCAGCAAGCAGGCTGTAGCTGGGACAATTATCGGTTCGGTGTTTGGTGCGGTTGCGCTGGGGCCGGTGGGGCTCATATTAGGATGTTTCCTAGGAGCTATGGCGGCAGAGCTGCTTAGTGGCAAACAGCCGGATCAGGCAATTAAAGCGGGTGTAGGTGCGCTAGTCGGGTTTGTTGGCGCGGTCGTCATTAAGCTAATTATCGCTGCAGTGATGATTGCTTGGTTCTTTTGGCGTGTCATTTAAGAATATCTCTTGGAGGGATTTACGGATGCCTAAAGTATTAGTTGCCTTTTTTTCGCTTACCGGCAGTACGAGACTTATTGGCAAAACCATTGCCAAGGAGCTGGGAGCAGACGTGCTGGAGATTACTCCCGCCCAGCAATACCCGTTGCGTGGGCTCGGCAAGTACCTTCACGGCGGGGGACAAGCTGTAATGGGGGCTACGCCTTTGCTTGAGCCAGCGTCTGTAAACATATCGGATTATGACCTCTACGTCGTGGGCACTCCGGTATGGGCAGGGCGTATTGCGCCACCGGTGCGAACTTTCCTGATGGGGTTGGCGCTTGGAGGCAAAAAAGTGGCGTACTTTAGTACTTTTCTAGGGACCGAAGGACAGTCTCTCAAAGAAATGGCGGAAATTAGCAAGACTACACCTATCGGAACGAAAGGTTTTCAGATGTCGCGCAAGGCGACACATTCTTCTGTCAGCGCTGCCATACGATGGGCAGAGGAACTGCGCTGAGTTAAGCGTAAAAGAGACGTGGAGCAAAAGGCTCTGCGTTGCTCCGTCCCTAGTGCGCATGGTCCCGCGTCCCCTTTGTCCGTGCAGTCCGCCGTATACCGTGCGTTCTTTTTGTCCGTTTATGG
>DBBC01000119.1 GCA_002292025.1 Firmicutes bacterium UBA994 | reverse complement strand
CTCCGCCTTTGACGCACCGCTCGGCTTGTCGACCAGAGCGGGGATCATCTTCGGCGCCAGCGGCGGCGTGATGGAGGCGGCCTTGCGCACGGCGTATGAATGGATCTCGGGCGAGCTGCTCGAGCAGATTGATTTTGTGCATGTGCGCGGGTTACACGGAGCCCGGGAAGCACAGGTGGATATCCCGCGGCTTGGGACCATCAGAGTAGCTGTGGTAAGCGGTCTGGCCAATGCCCGTGATTTATTAGCCCGTATCACGGAAGGCGAGCACTATCACTTTATTGAAGTCATGGGTTGCTCCGGCGGATGTTTGGGAGGCGGCGGGCAGCCGCGCGTGCGGCGTGAAGAGGCCATCGACGCCAAACAAGCCCGGCAAAGCAGCATCTACGCCATTGACAAGGAGCATGCGTTGCGCAAGAGTCATGACAATCCTGCTGTGAAGAGGCTTTACGAAGTGTACTTAGGTGAAGTTGGCGGCGAAAGGGCGCACCACCTTTTGCACACTTCTTACACAGCGCGGGGTCGTTTCCCATGGAGAAAACGAAACCGCTAGAGTTATTGTTTTATCGAGCCTCGTCGTGTAGACTAAAGAGCGTATTGCGCGTACTTGCATGCTAGGAGTGACAAACAATGGCTAAATCTTTTGTCGGGGGAGTTCACCCCCCCTGTCGCAAAGATCGGACGCATGCCCTGCCTATTGAGCGCCTGCCCGTGCCTAAAACAGTGGTCATTCCACTGTCACAGCACACCGGGAAAGTTAATGCGCCGCTGGTGGCAGTAGGTGACAGGGTGCTCTTGGGACAAAAAATAGGCGATATCGATGCGCCAATTGCCTGTCCCGTGCATGCTTCGGTTTCCGGGCGTGTTACTGCCGTAGAGATGCGCTACCACACCAATGGGCGCGAAGTCTTGTCCATAGTAATTGAAAACGACTTTACCGATGAATTGCATCCCACAGTTCAACCTAAAAACTTAAACGATATGTCAGCTGCAGACGTGCTGCGGTGGCTGCGCGAAGCAGGTATTGTAGGCATGGGGGGAGGCGGATTCCCCACCCACGCTAAACTCGCCCCGCCGCCCGGAGGCACACTGGATACAGTGCTGCTGAACGGTGCGGAGTGTGAGCCATATCTCACCGCAGACCACCGCGTTATGGTAGAGTGGGCAGATGACGTAATTCTCGGCCTGCGGTGCCTGATGAAAGCGGCAGGCGTCAAGCAGGGATATATCGGGGTGGAGGTCAACAAGACCGATGCTTTGACGGCACTGCGCCAAGCTATCGCTCCCGCCCTAGATATACAGATTGTTCCGCTTGCCGTTAAGTACCCCCAAGGGGCAGAGCAACAGCTGATTGCGGCGTGCCTAAATCGCACCGTGCCCAAGGGCAAGCGCCCGGTGCACATTGGCGTAGTGGTAAATAACGTTCATACCGCGCAGGCCATTGCCCATAGTTTGCGTACAGGGTTTCCCAGCATAGAGCGAGTCATTACCGTAGATGGCGCATGCGTAGAGCGGCCAGGCAACTTCTTAGTGCGTGTGGGTACTAGTTTTGCTGATATACTGGCAGTGTGTGGCTTAGCGAGTGAGCCTTGCAAGCTTCTCTCGGGTGGGCCCATGATGGGGATGGCTATGCATACGTCTGCCGTACCGGTGAGCAAGTGCACCTCGGGCATTCTTGCTCTATCCCGCGCCGAGTCTCCCGCCGGCGAGCCTATGACATGCGTGCGCTGTGCCGCGTGCATCGACGTCTGCCCGATGTTTATTTACCCCACGCTGATTGCGCAGTATGGCGAGCGCGGCCGTTTGGAAGAGGCGGAAAAGTACGGCGCCTTAGTGTGCCATGAGTGTGGCGCCTGTACCTATGCCTGCCCCTCGCACATTCCTTTGATGCAGTGGATACGGCGGGCCAAGTCCGACATTTACGCGCGGCGCGAACGCGGATAGCCGCAGAGGGAGGTAAACTCAATGGACATCAAGAAACTAACGGTATCGTCCTCTCCGCATTTTCACAGTAAAAATAGCGTGCGCCGCGCCATGCTATGGGTGCTAGCTGCGCTTACTCCCGCCGCTTTGTTTGCTGTGTACTACTACGGGGCTTATGTCCTAGTCCTATTACTGGCAGGGATAGTTACAGCCGTGGCTTGCGAAGCGCTGATTCTCATGCTCCGCAAGAAACCGGTCTCCGGCGCGCTTGACGGCAGCGCGGCCGTGACGGGATTGCTGTTGGCGCTAAACGTCCCTGCAGGCGCGCCGTGGTGGCTGGTAGTGATAGGCTCGTTCCTAGCTATCGGCATCGGCAAACAAGTGTTTGGGGGGATCGGCCATAACCCGTTTAACCCAGCTTTAGCGGCACGCGCCATCCTCGTCGTTTCATGGCCGGCGCGTATGACCGACTGGGTAGGCCCTGGGCTTGTTTCAGCGGCTACACCCTTGGCACAGTACCGTGCCGGTAATGTCGTACCGTCGTATCTTGACTTGTTCTTCGGGTTTAGGCCCGGGAGTCTGGGAGAAATGTCCGTCTTTCTCTTGTTAGTTGGCGGTCTCACGCTTATTTTCCTTAAGATTATCGATTGGAAAATACCGGTGTCGTTTGTCGGTACCGTGGCGCTTTTAACTTGGGTCCTGCCGCGTGAAGGGCAAACCGCGTTCTTTGCGGGTGACCCTCTCTTCCATGTTCTTTCCGGCGGGCTGATCCTAGGGGCGTTTTTTATGGCCACTGACTGGACGACCTCGCCTATCACCAAGCGGGGGCGCATAGTTATGGGTGTGGGTGCAGGTATAATCACCGCTATTATTCGGCTCTATGGTGGGTTGCCCGAGGGAGTAACATTTGCCATTCTGATCATGAACGCGTGCACACCGCTCATCGACCGTTTCACACTTGGCAAGAGCTTCGGCTCTGCACGGGGGGCATCCTAAATGAACGGCAGCAAGGTGTTTTGGCGCGGCATCTTTGGCGAAAACCCTATCTTTAGGCTTCTGCTCGGCATGTGCCCCGCCCTAGCTGTATCTATAGCTGCCAATCAAGGTCTGGGTATGGGGCTGGCGGCGACAGCGGTGCTGGTGGCGAGCAATATTTTGATTTCGCTCCTTAGATCAGTCATTCCCGACAAAATTCGCATCCCGTGTTTTATCGTCGTCATCGCTACGTTTGTAACTATGGTCGACCTCATTATGGCGGCCTTTGTGCCTGCTTTACACGAGGTTCTAGGCATATTTATCCCCCTTATTGTTGTCAACTGCATTATTCTACAGCGCGCTGAAGCTTTTGCCTCTAAAAACGGTGTGTGGCGCTCGACACTGGACGGTCTGGGGATGGGTGCAGGTTTTACGCTGGCGCTAGTCTTGGTGTCGTCAATCAGAGAGATTTTTGGGTCGGGCACACTCTTTGGCCTAGACATATTTTGGTTTTGGCAGTCATTTGAGCCCATGCGGATCATGGTTTCGCCCCCGGGCGCCTTTATCGTGCTAGGCTTGTTAATTGGGCTTATCAACTTCCTCAGCGTGCGTAAGGCGTAGGGGGTGAACATGATGGAACAAATAGTAATCATTTTCTTTAGCGCCATTCTCATTAACAATTTCGTCTTGATTCGTTTCTTAGGGATATGTCCGTTTTTGGGCATCTCGCAAAAAATCGAGACAGCCGTTGGCATGAGCTTAGCCGTCGTGTTTGTGATGACTGTCGCTTCACTGGCCACATGGATAGCGCAGACCTACCTTTTGCTGCCCTATGACCTCGTATATCTGCGCACGATTGTTTTTATTCTGGTGATTGCTGTGCTGGTGCAGTTTGTGGAGATGGTTATGCAAAAGAGCAGCCCGACGCTGTATCAAGCCTTAGGGGTGTATCTCCCTCTGATTACGACTAACTGCGCGGTGCTGGGGGTGACTATCCTCAATCTTAACGAAGGTTATGGCCTAGTCGAAGCCTTGGTGCACGGGTTCGCTGCCGCAGTGGGCTTTGGTCTCGCCATCGTCATTTTTGCGGGTATGCGCGAGCGGTTAGAGCTCGCCGAGATTCCAGAGGCTCTGCAGGGAGTCCCCATTGCTTTGATTATTGCCGGGTTGCTGTCAATTTCCTTTTTTGGATTTCAAGGCTTGCTGTAGGGGCAACTACTTGGCTCTGTTCAATCTGGCAAGAAGCAAAAAAAGGAATGATCCACGAAGAACACTAAGGGCACTAAGAATTGAGAGTTAATTTTGCATGAGGAAGTCCTTGCTCATGTGGCGGAGACTGACTCATGGAGGGCACGACGATACATGACAAGAAACCATTAGTGGTCCTTCGTGTCCTTCGTGGATCGAACGCCGAGATGCCTAGGTAGTTAATTGGGCTAATGTAACAGCAAAAGCGCCAATGAACTTGTGTGGCCTGAATTTCAGTGGCTAAGTCTTCGCTTTAGTTGACGTCCGATTAAGAGCGCCAATACGGCCTTAACCAAGTCAAGCCCAATAAACGGAGCCGCCGCTACCCTGATTGCCCACCAGAAGTCTACAGGTCTGCCTAGGTAAAACCGCACGATCCCCCACAAGTACGGCAGACCCACGGCGTAAAGTGCCAAAAGACCTAAGCCTATCGCCAAGATCCCGCCGCGCGGCGTGTTGATGTCGAACTGACCGGCGACGTATGCACATGCGATAAAACCAAGTATAAATCCAAACGTCGGCTGTAACACATACACTAGCCCTCCGTAGGGCGGACGGGCGAACACCGGTACGCCTAGCAACCCTAGCGCCATGTACACCGCTAGGCTCATGGCCCCAAGCTTTCCCCCTAATGCGAAGGCGGCCAAAAAAGCCATAAACGGCACCAGCGAAAATGGCACCATGGCTTCGCCGCCAAACCTAAGCACCAATGTGGCGGCAACATGCAATGCGGCGAAAATTCCTACCCTAGTAATGTCTTGCGCGCTGAACTTCATTATTAAGCACCTCCCTACCGCATACGATAGCAGACGCAGGGTAGATTGTCAACCGTTCATAAATACAGGTTTACATTTCTCCTACTTGCTTCGCCGCGGTGTGTTTACGACCAACAACGGCGTGCTGTATGGTAGTCATGTAGCCGTTCCATGAGCGATGCTCCGTAGGCCAGCACTTGGGCTGCCCTAGGATGCGCTTGGACCAGGGCTAAGGCCTATTCCATCCACTCTGGATACCCAAAGCCCAATCGAATTCCACAAACACTATCCAAGGATACCCATCGAGCCGAACTATGGCCCGGCGCTCAGTACCCTTCGGCACGCGCACCACATGTACGTGGTG
>DBBC01000014.1 GCA_002292025.1 Firmicutes bacterium UBA994 | reverse complement strand
GGGCAAGCGAGTTTTGTCGCAAGCTAACATAGAAGCCATGCAACTGCCCCGCATCACACTTCCCTACGAAGGGCAGAGCGGCCCGCGCCACTATGCCTTGGGGCTGTTTAACTCCCCGAATTTCTGCGGACACACCATGATTGACCACGGCGGTTCTGTGCTAGTAGCCACGGCCTTTATGGGCTTTGTGCCGGCAGAAAAGTTAGGCGTAGTAATGCTGGCCAATGGCAGTGGGTATCCGCTCTCGCAGTTAGGGCAATATGCGCTGTGCCTTATGCTCGGGCAGGACCCGGACAAGCTGCGCTTTGCCGTGCTGGAGCGCGAGCTTGGTGCACTAACAGGTACGTACGAGACATATAAAGGCACCATGCGCGCGCAAGTGAAGCGAGCCGGTAGCCTCTTGATGATCGAGATTAAGGACAAGTACAACGACCTCACGGTGCCGCTCATTGCCGAAGATTTAAAAGGCGAAAGCAAGCACTTCTACACCCTGAGCGCCGGAGTCAGAGTCCCCGTTGAGTTTGTGGTGGGACAGAGCGGCATCGAACTGATTTACGAGCGCTATTTGATGCGTAGAGTCAGTAAAACCCTCTAGGAGCTAAGCTCAGCAATGTCCATGGCGAGGACTGCGAAATGATCCACGAAGAACACTAGAGACACGAAGAATGGCGGCTTTAATGCCTAGTGACCCTTAGTGTCCTTCGTGGATGGCACCATAAGTATCGCTTAGTAGTGCCCGAGCAGGCCCTTGCGTTTGGCGATGCGCGCGCTCCACTCAAAGATAATAAGGCCAAGGACGAGATAGCCGATGCCTACAAACGCTAACACTGCTAACGAGGACGGGGGAAGTTCCCACAGGCGCACGCCATGGACCATCACTTGGCGCAGCAGATGCCCGCCCATGGTTAGCGGCAGAAATTGCGCCCAAGGGAAACTGTCTAAGGGTAAGGCCAAAAAGGCGACGAAGACAAACTGGAAGATCTGAAAGAAAGCCTGGATGCGTTTGAAGATAAGGGCTAATCCCCCCATGGCAAAGCCGATGCCGTATACGCTAAGCACGGCAGTGATTAGCAGGGGCAAGATGCTGGCTAGGTCAAGGTTAAGGGTTTTGCCTGTGCTAAGTATCATCACCGTCAGGAGCACTCCGGCGAAAACAAAGCTCAGCAGTAGTCCCGATATCAGGTTAAAGGCATTAAGCCAGTTAAAGCCTATGGGTGAGATGTATAGTTGCTCTAGCGTGCCTACTTGGGCCTCTTGGTTTAAATCCCAAGCTAGGTCGCTGTATGCGCTGATGGAAAGCACCCATAGCAGGTAGCTGACGATTAGCCCTTCGAGGGTGGTTCCGCCTGCGATAGCCGCTCCGCCAATACCTCGCACTCCCAAAAATAGCAGCATAAACACGATATACATCGTCACTAACCCCGAGATGGTGTTAAAGGCATAGCGCCGCATGTTAATGAGATTGCGCACAACCATGGCGCGCATGGCAATTAAGTACCGTTGCATCGCTCTCTCTCCTTTCGCATCAGGCTTACAAACACTTTTTCTAGGTCGGGAGCCTCTTGGTTTATTGTCTCAAGCTCGGCTCCGTGTTCGCGCAAGAGGTCGATTAGGGAGTATAGGTCATTAGCCTGAGGCAAGTTAGCGGTGAGTATAAGCTGCCTGTCATTCGTGCTATAGCTCATGTGCGGTAACTTCTGCGTAAGCACCTCCAGCAGTTCTGGGTGATGCGCATCCGCAATAACCAGTCTAAAAGTGCGACTAGCAAAAAGCGCCAAGAGGTTAGTTATTTTTTCGTCAGCGATAACCCTGCCGTTAGATACAATAATAGCTCTTTGGCAGATGTCTTGGATGACATCCATGTCGTGGCTGCTTACGACCACAGTGCGCTGTTCGTTTTGCACGAGTACCTTTAGCACGTCACGCAACTCGTAGGAGGTTTCGACATCGAGACCAAGAGTAGGCTCATCCAGAAAGACCAGAGGAGTTTGCTTAGCTAGGGCACAGCATATTGCTACTTTCTGCTTCATTCCTTGGGATAAGAGACGGACTTCGCTGTCGCGTTTTTCCTTAAGGTTAAAGGTGGTTAATAACTGTTCGAAGTAGTCTTTGCCCATGGCGACCGAAACGCCGTGAATACCCGCGAAAAAACAGATGTTTTCCCACACGCTCAAGCGCCAGTAGATATTGCGACTGCCCTCTAGCACCGCCGCCGTGCGGGAAAGAAGCTGCTTAAGCTGCCTGTTAGGACAGTACCCGTTAACGCTAATTTCCCCGCTGTCGGGCTGCACGATTCCCAGGACCGACTTTATGATTGTAGTTTTGCCTGCGCCGTTCGGTCCTAGTAACCCCACCATCTCACCGGTGCTTACAGCGAAAGAAACATCATCCACTGCCACTACCTTGCGTTTCTTGGATGAGAAAGTCTTTCTGAGGGCACGAATCTCCAGCATGCTCATGTATGCGCACCAACCCCTTAATATTTGTGATGTTGCCTTTAATTTTAATTAGGTTGATGTGTGTTGTCAATAGCAAATTGTCTTGGGTGCAAAAAAAAGAGACCCCACTTTGTGGTAGGGTCCCCTCTTGCTGGCCTAGCGTCAACTGGTAGGGGTCGCCTTAGAAGTCTCCCGCCGGCACGCGTTCTTGCTTGAGTATCTCGCCGGTAGTGGCGTCCACGTAGATCTCTACGCCGCTGCCATTCGCCTTGCGGATAAGCACCTCCCACGTGGCGCGTCCACGCTCTCGGCCGCTGGAGACCTCAATGATAG
>DBBC01000057.1:4572-4731 GCA_002292025.1 Firmicutes bacterium UBA994 | reverse complement strand
GACGACGTGCTCAAGCCGCAAATTCTCGCGTTGGCCTTAATGGAGTTTAATGCCATGGGGATAACTCCTCCACCTTCGCATTAAGCACACTCCAAAAGGTGAGCGCAGTCTGACAGGAATCGTTGTGAGCGAGAATCGTTCTCAATAGAAGATTAGCAT
>DBBC01000057.1:3693-4289 GCA_002292025.1 Firmicutes bacterium UBA994 | reverse complement strand
TTCTCAATAGAAGATTAGCATGTTGTCGGTTCTGTGTCAAGCATATCTGGGGGTGCTTCGCCGTTATTTTGTGTGCTGTTCTGGTGCAGGATTCAATGACACCAAAGCGAAAGCTCTACTCGGCAAACTATTTTGTTGACGGGGGGATGTTGGTGCAGGGTAGTTATGAGTCTATAGCTAGCCGTGAGCAAGCTTTGCGTTTGCACGAGCAGCACAAAGGGAAACTAGAGGTTGTCAGCAAAGTCCCTGTTACCAGTCGCCAAGAGCTCTCCGTAGCCTACACGCCGGGAGTGGCGGAACCGTGCAAAGAAATCCACAACAACCCGGCAGAGGTGTATCGCTACACGGCCAAGGGTAATTTGGTTGCCGTTGTGACAGATGGCACGGCCGTGCTCGGGCTAGGTGACATTGGGCCGCAGGCAGCGCTGCCGGTGATGGAGGGTAAGGCCATTCTTTTTAAGGCGTTTGCTGACGTTGATGCTTTCCCCATTTGCCTCGACACCAAGGAGGTGAGTGAGATTGTGCGCGTTGTGGAGCTTTTGGCACCAACTTTTGGGGGTATTAACCTCGAAGACATCGGTGCGCCACGGTGTTTT
>DBBC01000057.1:0-3672 GCA_002292025.1 Firmicutes bacterium UBA994 | reverse complement strand
CAAGAGCTCTCCGTAGCCTACACGCCGGGAGTGGCGGAACCGTGCAAAGAAATCCACAACAACCCGGCAGAGGTGTATCGCTACACGGCCAAGGGCAATTTGGTTGCCGTTGTGACAGATGGCACGGCCGTGCTCGGGCTAGGTGACATTGGGCCGCAGGCGGCACTCCCAGTGATGGAAGGCAAGGCCATTCTCTTCAAAGCGTTTGCTGACGTTGATGCTTTCCCCATTTGCCTCGACACCAAGGACGTGAGCGAGATTGTGCGCGTAGTGGAGCTTTTGGCACCAACTTTTGGGGGTATTAACCTCGAAGATATCGGTGCGCCACGGTGTTTTGAAATCGAACGGCAATTGCAGGAGAAGCTCGATATCCCGGTCTTTCATGATGATCAGCATGGAACAGCTATTGTTGTGTTGGCAGCATTGCTTAACGCGCTGAAGGTCGCAGGTAAGGCGCTGCACGAAATTAAAGTCGTTATCAATGGCGCCGGCGCGGCGGGGACGGCCACCGCAAAGCTTCTCTTGCAGGCAGGGGTGAGTCGGGTGCTCGTGTGTGATCGCCACGGGATACTTGAACCACTGGATAGAATTCTAAGTGAGGCGCAAAGGGAACTTGCCGCCCTCACTAACCCGCAGCGCGAGACGGGGGATTTGGCACAAGCCCTAGTCAACGCGGATGTATTTATTGGCGTGTCCGGGCCTAACTGTGTTACCAGCGAAATGGTTTCGCGCATGAACCAAAAATCGATAGTTTTGGCGATGGCAAACCCTGTCCCAGAGATTATGCCGCCTGAGGCCAAGGCCGGGGGTGCCTTTATAGTTGGTACCGGGCGCTCAGATTTCCCCAATCAAGTAAACAACGTGTTGGCTTTCCCGGGCATCTTCCGCGGCGCGTTAGACGGCCGAGCTCGCCGTATCACAGAGGAGATGAAATTAGCGGCTGCGCAGGCCATAGCCGACGTACTGAGCGATAAAGAGCTTAACCCCGACTACATTATCCCGGGTCCGTTCGACAAGAGGGTGGTCCCCGCGGTAGCTGAGGCGGTGCGGAGGCTAGCGAGGAAGACGTAACTCAACAGACAAAACGCGGCGGAGGTAAGTCACGTGTCTATGTCTACAAAAAAGCTCTGGGCGGAGTTCATCGGCACATACTGTTTGTTGCTTGCCGGTACGGGGGCTATCATCGTAAATGACATCAGTGGAGGCACTGTCACGCATATCGGCATTGCGTTGACTTTTGGTCTCGTTGTTTTTGCCATGATTGCCGCTTTCGGGGATGTTTCCGGCGCCCACCTGAATCCGGCAGTGACACTGGGGCTTTTTCTGGCGGGACGTATCCCGCGGCGTGTGATTGCCCCATACATTGTCAGCCAACTCGGGGGTGCTATCCTCGCAAGTGCAACGCTTATGTCGCTGTTTCCCCAACATCCTACCTTGGGGGCGACGGTGCCTGCCGGGACAGTGCATCAATCACTGCTGGTAGAAATACTCTTGACTGCAATGCTGATGTTCGTGATTTTAAGCGTTACAGCCGGAGGCGACACGAGTAAATATTCCGCCGGTATAGCCATAGGGTCTACCGTTGCCTTGGCGGCTCTGTTCGCCGGCCCTATTTCAGGTGCTTCTATGAACCCTGCTAGGTCGTTAGCTCCGGCGCTGGTTTCACTTCGACTGGATGTGTTGTGGATTTACCTAGTCGGCCCGGTGTTTGGCTCGGCGATAGCGGTTTTGCTCTGTCGGTGCACGCGGGAGGCTGGATGTTGCCCCATGCCGACAAGGGAGGTTTAGTGATGGGTAACGCGGCGAAACGAATTTTGTTTGTCTGTGTGGAAAACGCCAATCGCAGCCAGATGGCGGAAGCCTTTGCCCGCATACACGGAGGCAGAAATATAGAGGTATATAGTGCCGGTTCACGGCCATCAGGCATCATCAACCCGAAAGCCGTTGCCGCCATGCTGGAGCTCGGGTACGACTTAACCGGCCACTTGTCTAGGTCACTTGCCGACATCCCGGATGTGGAGTATGACTTTGTAGCTACCATGGGCTGCGGTGATGCCTGCCCCATGATTCGCGCCCGACGGCGTGAGGACTGGGCCATCCCCGACCCTAGGGAGTTGCCGCCGGAGGAATTTCGTCAGGTGCGCGATCTGATCGAGCGTAAAGTTAAGCAAATGCTGGTTGAGATTAGCTAATGACAGAAAAGGTACAGCAACTTACATCCGTAATTGCACGATTCCTCGACGTTGTCGGCAAGAAACTTCCCGATGACATCGAACAAAAATTGAGCGAACTTAGAGAGAAGGCAGCTCCCGGCCTTGAGCGTGTCGTGTACGACTCTATGTTCGATAACATGGAGCAAGCCCTAACCTTGAATCGGCCTATTTGCCAGGACACAGGCGTGATTAGCTTTTACGTGAAAGCCGGGAGCGATTCGAAGTTGCTCCCTATTCTAAAGGAAGCCTTGATCAAGGGTGTTGAACAGGCTACTGTCAGTTCGCCTTTGCGCCACAAT
Source organism: Firmicutes bacterium UBA994 (assembly GCA_002292025.1). Lineage (GTDB taxonomy): Bacteria > Bacillota > UBA994 > UBA994 > UBA994 > UBA994. The sequence goes on along the minus strand of DBBC01000057.1, from coordinate 1,160 downwards.
GCGGTTGAGATCTTCGATGAGAAGAATACCGGTACTAACACCGGTGAGCGCATCCCTTTTATCTACTGGGATATTGTTCCTGGCCAAGATGTCGAAGTCGAAGCCTACATGGCGGGAGGCGGCGGGAGCTTACCTGGCAGAGCCATCACCCTGATGCCGAGCGCGGGTTATGAAGGCGCTGCCAAGTATGTGTTGGACACTATGGTAGAGTTAGGCGTAAATGCCTGCCCGCCTCTATTAGTAGGCGTGGGCATTGCGGGGTCGGCAGAAATTGCCTCGCTTCTTTCCAAGAAGGCAATTCTTCGCCCGCTCGGGTCTAAGCACCCTAACCCACGCGGGGCTGAGTTTGAACAGCTTTTGGCTGAAGGGCTCAACAGCCTTGGTGTGGGGGCGCAGGGGTTGCCGGGCAAGGCTTTTGTCATGGGAGTGCATGTGGAATCGGCCGCTAGGCATCCGTCTTCGCTGTCTGTTGGAGTTAGTGTCGGTTGCTGGGCACATCGCCGCGGTACTCTTAGGGTGGGCAATGACTTGACTTATGAGCTAACGTCGCACCGGGGGGTGTCGATATGAAGAAGGTCCTGCAAACACCAATCAGTAACGAAGACCTGCTGGACATCAAAGTGGGGGATGTGGTGTACCTTTCGGGCCATATAGTCACTTGCCGGGATGTTGGTCATAGGCGTGTAGTTGCTTTAGGGCAGGACTTGCCGTATTCTGTCACGGGCAAAGCTATCTTCCACGCCGGACCTATTGTGGAGCCAACTGAACAAGGCTACAAAATGGTAGCAATAGGGCCTACTACCAGCATGCGCATGGAGCGGTTTGAGGCAGAGTTTATAGCGGCCACCGGAGTAAAGGTAGTAGTAGGGAAGGGTGGTATGGGAGCTAAGACTGCGGCTGCCTGCCGCGAACACAAAGCCATACATTGCGTGTTTCCGGGCGGCTGCGCTGTAATTGGCGCTACCGCGGTAGAAGAAATTGAGAGTGTAGAGTGGCTAGACCTTGGTATGCCAGAGGCCTTCTGGGTTATGCGCGTGAAGGAGCTCGGCCCCTTGATCGTATCTATTGACACGCATGGCAACAACCTCTTTGAGACAAATAAAGCGCTCTATGCCGAGCGCAAAGAAGCGGTACTAAAACATATCCCCCTACAGGCGACC
>DBBC01000002.1 GCA_002292025.1 Firmicutes bacterium UBA994 | reverse complement strand
CAAAAAGGGACGGAGCCTTTTGCTTCACGCAGGAGGTCAAGTCTCGGTCTCACGGGTGCGGATGCCACATGCTATGACTATGCCGGGTGAAATTTTCCGCTTGACAGCAGATGCCCATCATAGTAGGATTTTAGTGCAACTTAATACGATAGACCTTCGGGGTTGGGTGTAATTCCCTATCGGTGGTAATGCGAAAGCTAGCCCACGAGCCACATGGCAGACTTGGTGTGATTCCAAGGCCGACGGTTAAAGTCCGGATGAGAGAAGGTGTAAGTGAACCGTCTTGGTTTACTCCTGCCCCGATTGTTTGTCGGGGCATTATTTTTTGGGAGGAATTTAAGTGAACCAAGACAACCGTCGCCTACGCAACCTAGTGACCATGGCCATGCTCGCGGGCATGAGCTATCTGCTGATGTTTGTACTCCAGATCCCGCTTATCCCGGCCGCCCCCTTTCTCAAATATGACCCCAGCGACGTGCCGACGCTGATCGGCAGCTTTTTGCTGGGGCCACTGGCGGGTGGGATTATTGCTTTAATAAAAGTTGTACTGTTCTTTTTGACTAAGGGCACAGGCGGGCCCATCGGCTCTATCCAGAATTTCTTGGCTTCCGCCACATTCGCCGTTGTCACTGGGTTAGTCTACCGTAAATGGCCAAACAAGTGGGGCGCGCTTCTAGGTCTGGTGGCTGGCGGTTTGGTGATGTCAGTTGTTATGTATGCTTCGAACTTAACTTGGGCGCTTGCAGCTTGGGGTGTGCCAGAAGCGCAGCATGCTGAGATGCTGTGGACGGCAATAGTTCCCTTTAACGCTGCCCGCGCCGCGTTGAGCACCGTGCTCACTTTGTCGCTACACATTGCGCTTGCCCCGTTTCTCAAGGGGTTTGGCTTGAACTTCGCTAACGGCAAGTAACCTGCCCTGCCGTCCTGAAGCAAAAGGCTCCGTCCCTAATGCTTCACAAAGCGCCCGACGATTTCGTTGGTATCGGATATCGTCATAAAGGCCTGTGGGTCGATTTGCAGCACTACTTCCTTTAGCTCTGCCACTTCAAAACGAGTCAGGACACAGAGCACTACTTTAAGCTGGGAGCGGCCGTAAGCGCCCTCACCGTAGAGAAAGGTCACGCCCCGCTCGAGCTTGGTGTTGATGGCAAGCGCTATTTCGTCAGGCGAACGCGATACAATCAACGCGGTCTTGCGCCCGTGGGACGTCTGTAGCGTATCGATTATACGCGCGGTGACGAACATGGCGATTAAGGTGTAAAGAGCAGAAGTTAGGTCAAACAACAGGGCTCCCGCAGCGACGATTACGGCATTGAGCGCCATCGACGACTCGCCAATAGAAATTCCTAGTTTGCGGTTGGCTATGACACCAAGTACGTCTGTGCCCCCGGTGGAGCCGCCAACCTTTAGCACCAACCCTAACCCCAGCCCATTGACAACGCCGCCAAAAATGGCTGCCAACAGCAGATCATCGACTAATGCGTTCACAGGCACAACATCGAGTAACACTGAAAAGCTGAGCACAGCAAGACTGGTCAGCAGGATAAATCGCTTGCCAATCTGCCTGTAACCCAGATAAAGTATGGGTAAGTTAAGCAGTAGCACGATCATCCCAGTCGGCCAGCCCGTGAGGTTATTGACCAAAATACCAATCCCGGCGACACCGCCGGAGAGCATGCGGTTGGGAATTATGAATTGGTTAAAAGCAACCGCCGAAAGTGATGTGCCTAGAGCTATCGTCAAAATGAGCCGCAGCGAGGCCAGTGACTTTAACAAGCCTTCACCCCTACTCAAACATATTTCCCTTGCTTCGTAGCTATTCTGCCTTGTTCAGAGCGAGGAATGACTCATGGCCAGCACCCCAGTCAAGCCATGCGCAAATGGGTGCGGTCGATGGCGTGACGGTTGGTGCCTAGCGTCTCCCTTTGTCATAGGGTTCGCCCAGCGCTTTGGGGGCCTGTGATGAACGAGAAAACAACACTAACGCCAATAGGGTGACGACATAAGGGAAAGTCTGCAGCACAATATCGGGGATGTGGGCAAGATACGGCAGGATTCGCGAGACGTTGGCAATAGTGCTGGCCAGACCAAAAAATAGGGTAGCACCCAGCAGGCCAATGGGCTTCCACTGGCCAAAGATAAGCGCGGCCAAGGCCAGAAACCCGAGCCCCCCCGCTGTCCCGTTGTATTCCCCGGCGATGGTTACAAGGAAAATAGCTCCCCCGAGAGAAGCTAGTGCACCGGAGATAATCACAGCAGTGTAACGCATGCGATAAATATTTATCCCCGCTGCGTCCGCCGCATGCGGGTTCTCCCCGCACGCGCGCAGCCTCAGGCCAAAGCGAGTCCGATATATCAGCACCGCAGATACCGCCAAAATCACGAGCGCAAGCAGGGTGCTGGCATAGGCACGGCTAAAGAGCATCTCACCAATAATCGGGATGTCCGCTAAATAGGCCAAGTTGTGCCGCGGCATGGCAATGGGGATGACGATATTGCCGCTGCCGGTAATAAGGCGCGCAAAATAAGTAGTGAGAGCACCGGCAACCATATTGATAGCCGTACCGCTAATAACTTGATTGGCGTTCAGTGTCACGCAAGCGAAAGCGTGGAGCAGCGCGAAAACTGCGCCGGCTAAAGTCGCCATTAGCAACCCCGCCCAAATGGCAGTGCCTTGCATGGCAGGTGCGAGGAGAGAGACAGTCAATGCCCCCGCAAACATACCGACAACCATGAAGCCCTCTAGGCCAATGTTGACCACACCGCTGCGTTCACTGTAGAGCCCACCCAGACTGACGATTAGCAGCGGGATGGTGAAGGCGATAGCGTGTGGCGTAATTTGGATAATGGTCTCCCACATATTACTTCACCCCTTGCTCTAAATCTACCCGCCGCCGCCGTGCCGCTCGTTGCTCGTGCCGTTTGCTGTACCGATCCCAAACATTTTCAATTAATACGCCTGTCGCGGCGAAATAAATTATCGTGGCAATGATGGCGTCAGCAATAGTGGGTGGTATGCCGGTCATAGCGGTCATAAAACCCTTGCCGGTATGCAGAATGCCAAAAAACGTCGCCGCTGCCCACACCCCCCACGGCGAGCTCGCTGCCAACAGTGCCACGGCAATCCCGTCAAACCCTTGTGCGGGAAGGACGCCGATCTGGATGTTGACGGAGTAACCGGCGTAAAACACGAAACCGCCCAGCCCCGCCAGCGCCCCGGCGATAGCCATGGAAGCTACCATGCGCCGGTTTATATCTATGCCGGCGGCTTGCGCCGCATGTTTGTTGTGTCCCACTGCCTTGAGCTCATAGCCTAGCACCGTCCGCTCCAGTAGGAAGGCAACGACTGCCACGGCGGCAATAGCGAGGACAAGCCCCAGATTGATGTAGGAGCCCCGAAACAGCTCCGTCAGCCACTCTGTCCGCAGGGACGCTGCTGCTGGAATCCGCCGCGATTGGGTCTCTAAAAAGACGTCGCGCAGGTAGCGGGGAACAACATAGGAAACTGTCCAGAAAGCTATCCAGTTCATCATAATGGTGGACACGACTTCATGCACGTTAAATTTGACCTTAAGCCACCCCGGCAGAGCACCCCAAGCACCGCCACCTACGGAAGCCGCCAAAAACATTGCCAAAAGCAAAAGCGGCCGCGCCAAGGGCACGTACAGCCCCACGGCAGAAGCCAAAAGCCCGCCCATCAGCATTTGTCCGGAAGCACCAATGTTAAAAAGCCCCGTCTTAAAGGCAAACGCCACCGACAGGCCGGTGAAAATCAAAGTTGTCGAGGAAGCTAGGGAATTGCCAAAGCGCTCGATGTTCATTAGTCCGCCGCGAAATAAATGCCAAAATCCAGCCAGCGGATTGCTGCCGGTGACAGCCATTAACAGCGCTCCCGCAAACAGCCCCAGCCCAATCGCGCCAAGCGATACCGCACTGGTCTTGCTGAGTCTAAGCTTCATCGCACCGCCTCCCGTCTAAGCCCGGTCATCATTAAGCCAATCTCGTTTTCGTCGGTTTCATCTGTGTTAACGATACCGACCAGTTCACCGTTACTGATAACTGCAATACGGTCAGAAAGAGCAAAAATCTCATCCAGCTCTAGGGATACGAGCAGCACAGCTTTGCCGCTGTCACGCTGCTCTACCAGACGTCGATGGACATATTCGATTGCTCCCACATCGAGCCCCCTCGTAGGCTGTACCGCTATCAACAGGTCGGGGTCTGCGTCGATTTCTCGTCCGAGAATAGCCTTTTGCTGGTTGCCTCCCGATAGGGTGCGCGCTAGGGCGCCGGCCCCCCGGCCGGAACGCACGTCAAAATCGCTAATCACCTTCTGCGCATAAGCCCTGATCGCCGTAAAATTGAGCAGGCCCTGTGTAGCGAAGCGCTGTTTATGATACGACTTAAGAATCATGTTTTCCTCGAGGGAAAAGTCTAGAATGAGCCCGTACTTGTGACGGTCATCCGGGATAAAAGCCAGCCCTGCGGCGATGCGTTCGCGTACGCTAAGTCCGCCGGCCTCCTTATTGTTAATCAGGATTCGCCCCTCGTCGGCGCGACGCAGCCCCACTAAGGTTTCCACCAGTTCCTTTTGCCCGTTGCCGTCAACCCCGGCCAAGCCGAGTATCTCTCCCCGCTTGACGCTGAATGAAATACCTTTTACGCGTGCCACACCGCCTCGCCCTCGCACGTGCAAGTTTTCTATCTCTAGGACTTTCTCGCCCGGCTTTGTCTGCGCCTTCTTGACACCGAAGGAAACGGCGCGCCCGACCATCATCGCGGCCAACGTCTCTTCCGAAGCGTCCGCCACCGCCACAGTGCCCACCCATTGTCCCCGTCTAATGACTGTACAGCGCTGGGCTATGGCTTTTATCTCCCGCAGCTTATGCGTGATAAGAAAGATAGATTTCCCTTCCGCGGTTAGATTAGCCATAATTTTGGTCAGTTCGTGCACTTCTTGCGGCGTAAGCACAGCGGTAGGCTCGTCAAAAATAAGGATATCGGCATTGCGGTAGAGCATCTTTAAGATTTCTACTCGCTGCTGCATGCCTACGGAAATGTCTGCGATCAAGGCGTGGGGGTCTACCTTAAGCCCATAGCGGTCGGACAGTTGTTTAATCTGCTCGGCCGCAAGCTTGGTATCGATAAACATGCCGCGTGTTGGTTCTAGACCCAATATAATGTTCTCGGTTACCGTAAAGCAGGATACCAACTTAAAGTGCTGGTGCACCATCCCGATGCCAAGCCGATTGGCGGCATTAGGGTTGGCGATGTGCACTTCTCTGCCGCGCACGCGAATAGAGCCGCTATCAGGCTGATAAAGGCCAAACAGCACACTCATAAGTGTGGATTTACCGGCTCCGTTCTCCCCCAGTATGGCGTGTATCTCGCCTTGCCTCAGCTCGAGCGAGATATTATCACATGCCACTACGCCGGGGAACTCCTTGCGGATGTTGTCCATCTCTACAACTACGCCCATAGCATCGACTCCTTTAGCGGCAGTTACTTTCGTTATCCATGAGTAATTACTCAGGCAGCACAGTATCCCATCAGCGCCTGCGGCACTGCGGGACTATCCACACAGGACCACTACATGAGCGCGGACCGTTCCCCTTTTGGTTTTTGTTTTTTGCCTTTTGTTCTTCATTACATCCATGTTACATCAGGGTGTACCCGGCCGCAAGAGCCAAAAAGAGGGCGGGGTTCCCCCCGCCCTCTTGGCTGCCGTTAGCACTTTACGGGTGCAGAGTGCCTTGTTCTGCTGAGACCGTTAGTGTCCCGGCCTTCATCGCCGCTAAGACGGTTTGTACTTGGGCCGACACTTCCGCGCTCAGGTTCGGGTTGGTGGCCGGAATACCGATGCCGTCGTTCGTAGCGTTAAACATCAGCCTTTGCCCGCCGGGGAACTTGCCTTCCTTCTCGGCTTTGATCATGTCAAACGCGGCTTGGTCGATGCGCTTCATGGCCGAAGTGAGAATAATAGACTTGTCGCCTTCCCATTTGCCGAGGCTAAACTGGTCAACGTCTACGCCTACCACCCAAGCTTCTTTGCCGGTGCGCGCACGGGCCACAGCCTCGTTAATTACGCCGATACCTACGCCGCCCGCGGCAGCGAAGATCGCCCTGACGCCTCTGTCAAACATTACCGAGGCGAGCTGCTGCCCTGCGGCCACGTCATGGAATGTACCTTGGTAAACCACGTTTTCCGGTCTCATCGACACGTTAGTGCCAAAGTTAGCGTTAGCATGGGCCACACCCTGCTGGAAGCCCCAGTTAAACCGCTGCACCGGCGGAATGGCCATACCGCCGATAAAGCCAAATTCGCCTTCGCGCAGCTGCAATGCGGCTGCCAGCCCAGCCAAGAAACCAGACTCCTGCTCAGCGAAGAAAATAGAAACGGTGTTCGGGCCTATTGTGGTCACGCGCCCGGCATTACGCGGAAGTCCATTATGGGGAGCGCCATCGATCAACACAAACTTGGTATTCTTATGGCGCTCCTGCGCCTGAAAGATGGCGGTCTCGAACTTAAAACCAGGGGTCACGATCAAGCGGAATCTGGCATCGACTAGGTTGGCTATTTCCTTGACGTAGTCTGCTTCGGTAGTGCCAACCGGCTTGTTATATTGTACTTCGACCCCGAGTTCGGTCTGCGCCCGGAGAATGCCTTCCCAGGTGCCTTGGTTAAAGGAACGGTCGTCAATGGTGCCGGCGTCTGTGACCATGCCTACGCGGAGCTTCTCCGGTTCACGGCGGGCACAGCCTACGGTCAGTGTGGCCACGAGCAGAATTGCGAGGGAAACTACTAGGATTTTTCTCATAATCTACCTCCTGTTATTACTTAGCGTCCGCAGTTATTTTACCGCGAGAATGACGTTTATGCAATGCCTGCACGGTCAGTTATCAGCGCGATATTCGCGCTCCTGTCCGGTGGGGCATACCGCCAGCAGCGCGCACGTTTTGCACTGCGGAGAACGGGCGTGGCAAACTCGCCGACCATGCCAAATCAAACGATGATGCGCTTCACTCCACAGTGCCTGTGGGAGCAAGCTACACAACTCTGCCTCGACTGCTGCGGGGGTCTTCCCTTTTGCCAGCCCAAGACGCCTTGCCACCCTAAACACATGTGTATCTACAGCGAGCGCAGGCACCCCGAAAGCGTTGCTGACTACCACGCTGGCCGTCTTGCGGCCGACACCCGGCAAAACCAGTAACTCGTCAATGGTGCGCGGCACCTCGCCGCCAAAACGCTCACACAGCACGCGACAGAGGGCTAGAATGTTACGTGCCTTGTGCCTATATAGCCCCAGCGATTTTATTTCCGCTTCCAGTTCTTGTTGCTGTACAGAAAGCAGGTCACAAGCTGACTTATATTTGGCGAACAGCCCTGCCGTAACTTCGTTAACGCGTCTGTCTGTGCTTTGCGCTGACAAAACAGTGGCAATAAGCAACTGGAAGGGATCGGCAAAGTGCAGCTCGCAGTGGGCGTCGGGGTAAAGCTGCCGCAGCAGATTAAATATGCTCTCCCATCCCCGTTCTGCCGTTTCAATTACCATCTGCTAGCAAACAAAACCACCAGCGCCGTCAAGGAAAAGCACACGCTGATTAAATACATGACCAGCACAGTCTGTCGCTGGCTTAGCCCCGCTTGCAGCAGGCGATGGTGGGTGTGCCCTTTGTCCGCCACGTACACCGGCTGGCCGTTGCGGAGCCGACGCGTAATGTTATACACCGTGTCGGCAATGGGCAGCCCAAGCACCAAAACCGGCGCAAGCAGGCCCACTAAAGTTGCGGATTTAAAGGCGCCGTCTATAGACACCGCGGCCAGCGTAAAGCCGAGAAAGTATGCGCCGCCATCACCCATGAAGGCTCGTGCCGGGTTAAAATTGTGCCGCACAAATGCCACCGACACGCCCACAAGGACAAGCGAGATCAGCAGCGAAGCAGATTGCGCATAAAGATAAGAGATGACCGCCATGGTGACAGCGGCAATAGTAACAATGCCGCAAGCCAGCCCATCTAGGCCATCCATAAAGTTAATTAAGTTCGTAACTGCCACTACCCAAATTACCGTGACCAAGAAACTAAGCACCGGCGGCAGTAAAATCAGTCCGCCCGAAAAGGGATTAGTCAAAAAGTAAACACTCACTCCGCTGGTGTACAACAAACCCGCGGCTAAAATTTGCCCCAGCAGCTTAGGCCAAGCAGGGAAATCTCCGCCGCGGCTCTTGACCCAGTCGTCGACAAAGCCGACGGCGAAAGCCACCGTTCCGCCCAGTGTGAGGCCGACAGTTAGCGCGCGCGGAACAGGGAGAGCCCACATCACCAAGATTAGGCCCAGCCACATGGCGCCGCCTACCACCGGCACGGGCGCTTGATGTACTTTGCGCGGACTGGGCTTATCCAGCAAGCCATAAGTGAGGGCCAGCTTGCGCCCGAGTGGCATCAGTGCGGTGACTACGGCAACCGCGCCCAATAAAGCCACTAGATTTTGCACCGGCCTCCACCCCCACATTAGTCCTTGCACGTAACTACCCAGCCTGTTCGAAACGAGAAACACTCCAAAGCAAAAAAGGACGATCCACGCAGCACACTAAAGCGGGCGAAGGCATACGCAAGAACTTTCCGTAGTTACCCCCGCACTATCATAGTAGGACATGGGTTAAATGTCTAGTAAATTTCACTCTGTCCACAGCCATGCGCGGAGCTTGGCAATCTCCCGTGCGTATCCGCTGTAGTCATCGACCGGGGTTTCGAGCAACATGGGCAAGCGTCTAATGCGGTCATGCCCTAGTATATTAACAAAGCCCCCGCGCTCAATCAACCCTTCGCCGACAAGTTCATGCCTGTCTTTATGTGCGCCGGGGCTGAACTTACTGTCGTTAACGTGTACACACTTGATCCGCTCTATACCGACATGTTTATCTGCGTCATCGAGCATGCGCTCTACCGCGAGCGCATCACGCCAGTCGTAACCCATGGCAAACAAGTGACAGGTGTCGATGCACACGCCGAGCGACTGCGGGTACCCGAGGTCTCTGAGTATCAAACCTATTTCCGCAAAACTGCCGATCTCGCTGCCTTGACCGGACATGGTCTCCAGCAGGAGCATGGTTTTGTGGTTATGGCGCGCTAAAACCGTGTCCAGAGCGCGGACTATGCGACTGACGCCTTCGTCCACACTTAGTTTCACGCGACTGCCGGGATGCACGACCAAGTACTCGGCCCCGATCGCCGCCATACGAGAAAGATCTTCCGCCACAGTTCGACAGGCAAACTCGTAAGTGTCATCCCTAGCGGCAGCTAAATTTATGGTATAGGGCAGATGCCCGACTATAGGGTAGAGGTCGGCCTCGCTGCGCATGATATTCCATGCCGCTATTTCTTCTGCTTCTATACGTCGCGCGGCTCCACCGCGCGGGTTGCGAGTAAAAAACTGAAAGCAATTAGCGCCGACTTCTCGCGCTAACTCCACGCTGGTATTAAGCCCCTTAGCAATACTGAGATGACAGCCTATGCGCATATAACCTCCTAAGTTCCGTGAATAACGACTTCACTAAAGTTTGCTGCCAAGACTTTGCCCATGGCCCGCAAAGTCGCTGACGTCGGCGGGACAAAGCGCCGCCCGCTCAGCGAATCGGCGTCACGCTGCACCGGCTGCAAGGCATAACGCGCGCCTCCTCCTGTGAAGGAGAGGATATCCTGTATATCCGCGACATCGTGCCATCCTGCAACCACCGTTGTGCGCAACTCATATGTCACACCTGATGCCTGCAAAAGGTCAAGGGTATTTCTGATGCGGTTTAAGTCGACTGCCGGAAGCCCGCAGGTGGACGCGTATTTGGCGGGACTATTTTTTATGTCTAACGCCACAAAATCCACTAGGCGTGCGTCCAACAGTGCTTGCAGCGATTCCGGATGATAGCCGTTGGTATCTAGTTTTACCGCTAAGCCGAGTTCCTTGACGCCGCTAAAGAAAGCTGGCAGGAAAGGGGCCGGTGTAGGCTCACCGCCGCTGACACAGACGCCCTCGAGCACGTTACGGCGGCGCGCAAGAAAATCCTGTACCGCACTCCAAGGAATCTCCGGTTCCTCGCGCTTCACAAGCGAGCTGTTATAGCAGTAAGGGCAATTGAAACTGCACCCGCCCACAAACAACACGCAGGCCACTTTCCCGGGGAAGTCAAGCAAGGTGGTTTTCTGCAACCCGCGGAAACACCGCTCGGAACTAGACATGGAAATTTATGGCCGCAGCCTGTGGTATGGCGTACTCCAGCCGATCGCCGAACTCTTCTTTTTTGCCGGGGTTCCAATTTTGCACAGGCCGATGAAATCCTACCACGCGTGTCCATATTTCTGCCGGTGCAGCACAAGTGGGGCAAGTGCCGTGTTCCCCCCGCAGATAGCCGTGATCCGGACAGATAGAAAACGTCGGCGATATGGTGAAGTACGGTACGCGATAGTTAGCCATAACTTTCTTCACCAAGCTTTTGCATGTAGTCAGGTCTTCAATGGCTTCCCCCAAAAAGCCATGGAATACGGTGCCCCCGGTGTAACGTATTTGCAGTTCTTCTTGTAGATCGAGCGCATCAAAGATATCTGTGGTTAAGTTGACCGGTAGGTGTGTAGAATTGGTGTAGTAGGGCTCCTTATTCCCAGGAATATGCATGGAAGGGTAGCTGCCGCGGTCAATCTTGGCCAAGCGATACCCAGTCCCCTCGGCGGGCGTCGCTTCGAGGTTAAACAAGTCACCTGTTTCTTCTTGGTACTCCGCCAATACACCGCGCATGTATTCGAGTACGCGCAGGGCAAAGGCTTGTCCTCGCGGTGTAGCCATGCTGTCCTTGCGCCCTAGCAGATTGGCCACGGCTTCATTCATGCCGTTGATGCCAATGGTGCTGAAGTGGTTTTTCCAGTGTTTCTGGAAACGCTCCTTTACAGCCTTAAGGTAAAAACGGCTGTAGGGGTAGAGGCCAAGGTCTGTATTCTTCTCTAACACTTTGCGCTTAATGTCTAGCGAGGACTTGGCTAAGTCCATCAATCGCCGCAGGCGGGCCAAGAACTCCTCCTCACTGGCGGCCAAATGGCCGAGGCGAGCCATATTCAGGGTAACCACACCGATAGAACCTGTAAGGGGATTGGCACCAAACAAGCCGCCGCCGCGTTTGCGCAGTTCGCGGTTGTCAAGCCGCAAGCGGCAACACATACTGCGGGCGTCTTCCGGAGAGATATCGCTGTTGACAAAATTAGCGAAGTAAGGGATGCCGTAGCGCGCGGTCATCTCCATCACCGCGTCAACAACAGGGCTATCCCAGTCAAAGTCTTTAGTGATGTTATACGTAGGGATAGGGAAAGTGAAAATCCTGCCGCGGGCATCGCCTTTCATCATGACATCGGCAAAGGCCAAGTTTATCATGTCCATCTCGGCTTGGTACTCGCCGTAAGTAGTCGACTCCTGTTCTCCCCCGATAATCACAGCTACGCCAGCTAAAGTCACTGGGCAGACGAGGTCTAGCGTGAGATTAACAAACGGGGTCTGAAAGCCAACGCGCGTTGGCACATTAAGATTATAGACAAACTCTTGCATGGCTTGGCGAACTTCCCTGTAGGTGAGATTGTCATGCCGAACAAACGGGGCCAGATAGGTGTCAAATGAACTGACGGCTTGCGCGCCGGCGGCCTCGCCTTGCAGAGTATAAAAAAAGTTGACCAGTTGTCCTAGGGCGGTACGAAAATGCCGCGGCGGCGCACTCTCCACTTTGCCAGGCACGCCTCTGAACCCCAGCAGCAAAAGGTCCTCTAAGCTCCAGCCACAACAATAAGGGGCCAGCAGCCCTAAATCATGCAGGTGAAAATCCCCCCCCATGTGCGCCTCGCGCACCTCAGGCGGATACAGCTGATACAACCAAAATCCCGTGGTGATTTCCGCAATAACGTGATTGTTAAGCCCTTGCAGAGAAAAATCCATGTTGGAGTTCTCGTTAACGCGCCAGTCCTCGCGCGCAACATAGTCCAGAACTAAGCGCTGCGCGTCCACAAAGGACTTTTTTTGCTGACGAATTTCCTCATGCTGCAAGCGATACCGAATATAACGCCGTGCGGTCTGACGCTCCCCTACTTCCATCAGCACTTCTTCAACTGTATCCTGCACTTCTTCTACGCACGGGATGGCCTCTGCCAGCTGGCGCTTGCCTAAAGTGTAGATGACACGCTCGGAGATGACCTCCGCTAACCGCGAGAGCTCTTCGCGGGTACGCTCCGGGTAATTGGCCAAAAGTGCGCTCTGAATGGCTAGCGTGATTTTTATTGGCTTAAACGGCGTTACGGACTTGTCTCTTTTTCTGATCATGGCAAACACGCGCTGTTCCTCCTAAGCAGTTATGTACTATTAGTGGGGTAGTGATTTTCACAAGCATACTATATATTGTGCTTAGGAGCAACTCATTCTAAAACGTGACCTTGTCCCATGGCAACAGCCGTGTCAATGCCGCGACGAACGCTTCCAGTCCTTCTGCGTCACGCGGGAGAAAGCGATTCTTTTGCGGGCTGTCAATGTCGAGCACGCCTTTAAGCTGGCCACGGTAAATGATCGGTATTACGATTTCCGAGGCCGAGGCTTCATCACAAGCAATGTGGCCGGGAAAGGCGTGCACATCGGGCACTACTATGGTCTCCCTTTTTAAGGCGGCGTCACCGCAGACACCCTGCCCCGGCACAATGGCGGAACAGGCTGGCTTACCCTGAAAAGGGCCAAGCACTAACAGGCCGTTCTTTAAGAGGTAAAAGCCGGCCCAGTTGATGTCGCTTAACTGGTGCCACAGGAGAGCGGCAGCATTGCTGAGAGCAGCCAGCCACTCTGTTTCGAATTCAATTAAATGGACCAGTTCATGCTCTAACGTCCGATAGAAATCCGGGTTGGTTGCGTCTAGCTTTTTTAGGGAATACATCGGCTTCACTCCTAACCGCAGCTATGCGCTTTACAGGCGGTCGTGAATCAGTGACCGCAGCCGGGCTAAATCTTTCATGTCCTTTTGGCGCAAGCGTTTTTGCTTCTTGTCGTAATCTAGCTTGTGCTGGCGTTGCGCGCTAGGGCTCATTACGTAGACCGACACGCCGTTTATCTCCCCGCTCTTCTCCGGCGGGAAGGCTTTAGCAGGCCATACGTATGTCGCCTCAACATAACTGTCGTAAGTAACAATTGCCTCGCCTTCCTCCCACAAGAGCTCCCAGTCAACGCGCAACTTGCCCCATTCCGCGGTGAAAGAGCTGGCTGTGACATCTACTATGTTGTACCCCATCTCCTGCAAAAGTACGCGCACCGAAGGAGCGTCAGACGCAAAGACGTGAAAGTCAATGTCGGCGTGATCCCGCCGGTAATTATGGTCGAGAGCCTCAAGAGCCCACCCTCCGCCCAGCCAAGCCTTGATGCCATGCCGGTCAAGCGCTTCGACTAGCTGCATGATGGCCTTTAGCTGCCGGAGGCGTCGTTTATCCATACAGAGACCTCCTGCTCTGTTTATACGCGCAGTGTAGAGGCTAAATCCTTAAGTATAGTTGGCAGGTGGCCGGATTCAATGACCTCCAATGCGGCTTCTTGGCCGATTAACGTGGCTGCCACCTCGGGGTCAAACTGCCCCCCCGCTTCCGCTTGGATTAACGCCACCGCTTCGCTCACGGAGCGTGCTCTGCGGTAGGGGCGTTCGGATGTCATGGCGTCAAAAGCGTCGGCTACCGCCACAATGCGCGCCCCTAAAGGGATGGCTACACCCTTGCGCAGCCCGGGGTAGCCCGGATACTGCCCGGTAGTCTGCCCGTCCCAGCGTTCGTGGTGGTAAAGGACAATGTCCTGCACCGCTTCGTAACCCTCCACCGTGCGCATAATCTCATATCCAAGGCGTGGGTGTTGCTTGACGTACTCGTATTCTGCCGGCGTAAGGCTGCCGTTCTTGGTAAGAATGGCCTCGGGTACACCGACCTTGCCGATATCATGCATTAGCGCGCCTAGAACCAGCTCAAACATCTGCCGCTCCGTCAATTCAAGCCGCCCAGCGATAAAGTGCGCCACCCCCGCCACGCGGTGACTGTGCCCGCCGGTGTAGATATCTTTGACCTCGATGGCCACGCCGAAGGCACGCGCAGTGTTGATAAGCATGTGCTGTGCCCGTTCGCGCTGCCTGGCCAGCGCGCTGTTGGACGTGAGCAAGGCACTTGTCTGCGTCTGTACTCGATGCTGCAAATAGGCGTTACTTGCTACCAGCCCGATACCCAATGCCCCTAATCCTAGCAAAAGGTACAAGGTACGCATAATTCTGCCCTCGTAATCCCTACCCCGCTCAATAACAGGACCAAACCAGCGCACGTTAAGGTCGTCCATCACGCCATGACGTTCTAGCCGCTGCAGAGTTTTGTTTAACACCCGTCTTAGTCGCGGGTCAGCCTGCCCCCATACTGCCATCGCGTATTCACCTGTAGTATCCGCCAGCGGTGTTAGAGTATAAAATGGCAAGTCTCGCGACTCAATAATGTGCCTAGCCACCCACAGTTGCTCTACCCAAGCCGTGACTTCACCCTGCGCCAAAGCGGTGTAGGCGTCGGCCGGAGTAGCTTTTGGCATGACCGTGTGGCCCTCGCGTATTAGGCGCTCTGCTGTGGCCGAACCTGCCTGTGCCGCCACGGTGAGGCCGCGCAACGCGTCTAAGTCACGGACAGCAGCTCCCCTTTTGGTAACTATTGCGTGCACCGTATGGAGATAGGGGTCGGTAAACTGATAGCGCAGGCGACGCTCGGGCGTAATGCGCATGCCGGATATCAAGTGCGCTTCGCCGCGCGCCAGCCGCTCTCGCACATTGGACCATGTGTCCTGTTCCACTGCTATGGGGATTTGCAGCACGCGCTCGAGTTCGCGTACTAAATCTATCTCATAGCCGACGGCTTCGCCGTCATGCACATATGTAAAGGGAGGGAAATCGCGATCGGCCAAAACCCGAAGTTCTCCCAGTTCCGCAAGCAAGCGCACCTCATCTTCGCTCAAGGTGTAGGCTAGGGAAGGGAACAGTATGGGCGCGCTCCAGATCGACACCATGACAAGCACGAGCACATATACGCCAAGATAACTTTTCATCAGCCTTGACACGCCTCTCACCTCACCCACCTAATTGTACCTGTTTTTATGCACTTTGACTACACTTTGCTCATTTCCGGCACACTCTTCACCGCGCGAAAATTACTTTGCCGACGGCGAATGGTCTTGCGTTGTGCGTGGTTTGGTGTTATCCTTTCTTCGCTTGTCGCGCAACATCATGCAGTAACCACCCAAAGCTATGGGGACGCCCATCGCCAGTATCAATGCGCTATCCGGATAGAACCCGTGCCGGTGCCACACTAAACTCCACACAGTCAGCAGCCCAAGCACACTGACCACCGGTGCCGGTCCGACAAAAGGCAGCCATCGGCGTAGGGGTGTGCGTTTATAGACCGCAAGCAAGAGCAAGGCCGGAACGAGCCCCGCCGCAAATTCGAGCGGGAAGTGGTAGATTATCACGCCAAAGGCGGGCGCTAATCCTCCGCCGCCGCGGAAAGAAAAGTAAATCGGCCAGTTGTGCCCTGCCACTACCGCCATAGCACTTAACAGTACTACCGCCGGCTCGTCTACCAAGGTGTGGGCGATAAAAGCTACCGCTACACCTTTGAGGGCATCTAAAACCCCCACCGTAACACCAAAGCGCCAGCCGAATTTACGAATAGACCCGCTGCCGCCGGGATTGTCCATATCTCGTATGTCCACGCCCTTGAGCCGCTTGCTCAGTATTACGCCAAACAATAAGGAGCCCAAAAGATAAGCCAACAGCACCACTGCTAAATCCAAGACCATCTACATTTCCTCCTATCGAGTTACTATATCCACGAAGGACACGAAGGACCGGTCCTTCGTGGATCATATCCTCGCTCTGAACAGGGCTGAGTAATATCAGCATATCAATGAATGCGCGCCTCGGCAACGGGGGACGACGGCGGCCAAGCGGGGCAGCGCTACACCCCAATAGAAAAAGTAACAAAAAATTCATGAGATAGAAGCACGAGAATTATGGCAGGATTCCAAATTACCATGTAGAATAGGGCTAAGTATGGATTTCCGTATGCAAGGAAGTTCCGTGTGGTCTTATTTTTATCCCCTTTAGGAGGTGGTTTCGCCACTTATAGGACTAACGCTAGGAATCGCCAACAACAACAAAAGGAGTGAAGGAATTTGCTAAGAAAGTCTCTGCTCGGTCTTGCCGTGTTGGCAATGGTGGCAACGATGTTTCTGGGATTGCCATTAGCTGAGGCCAGCGCCCCCATTCGCGTAACGATTAACGGTGCTCCCCTAACGCTGGACGTAGCTCCGACTATCCAAAACGGCCGCACTTTAGTGCCGATGCGCGCTATTTTCGAAACGTTGGGCGCGTCAGTACACTGGGATGCCGCCACCAGCACCATCCGCGCCTACCGTCGCGAGGACGCCATTGTCCTGCAGCTCGGTAACCGCACGGCATGGGTAAACGGCCCTTCCCGCCAGCTTGACGTAGCGCCGGTGGCTATTGCCGGCCGCACCATGGTGCCGCTGCGCTTTGTAGCCGAAGCCTTGGGCGCGGAAGTGGGCTGGGTTGACGCTACCCGCACCGTAACCGTACAGCACACCCTCTACACAGCCAAGCCCATTGGCGGCACCATTAATTTTGGCTCTACCGCCGAACCGGTCACGCTTAATCCCATCCTCAGCACCGACACCGCTTCCTCGGACATCCACAGCTGGATTAGCTACGGCCTAGTCCGCTCCGGCGCTGACCTGACCATGCGCAATTCAATCGCCGACCGTTGGTCGTGGGACCAAGCTAGCCTCACTTGGACCTTCTGGCTGAGGCCCGATATCAGGTGGAGCGACGGGCAGCCGCTGACGGCGCGCGACGTTAAGTTCACTTACGACACTATCCTGCACCCGGACTACACGGGCGTGCGGCGCACTAATGTAGCGCAAGTGGCGGAAATTACCACAGAGGGTAATCATATCGTGCGTTTTAGAATGCGCCAAGTTGATGCCCCGTTCCTTTTTAACATCAGCTTAGGGATTATCCCTCACCACATCCTCGGCGCCGTGCCGGTGCGTGACATGCCGGCGCATCCCTTTAGCCGCCAGCCGATTGGGGCCGGTCCCTATGTGTTAGACCGCATCATCCCCGGCCAGTTCGCCGTGTTGCGGCGCAACCCCAATTTCTGGATGGCACCGCGC
>DBBC01000089.1:11540-12586 GCA_002292025.1 Firmicutes bacterium UBA994 | reverse complement strand
GGTTTATGGGGTTGAATCAGATTTTGATTATCTCCCGATTCTGGGCAGTTTGGGCGTCCATCAGCATGAACAAGTACACCCATTTCTTGAACTCTGCAAGGCCCAGACGCACTAGTGCTTGCTCGATAGACTCTATGCGCTGCACACCGCCAAATGCAGCCGAGTTGGCGAGACGCAGCAGCTTGTAGACCCAGCTGATGTCGCGCTTAATGAGACTCGCAAGAACTTGGAAGTCCGGCTGTTCGCGGCTTAGCTCGGTTATAATCTTGATCAGGTTAGCGTTTAGGCGACCAATTTCACGACCCATGATCACCATAGGCTTGCAAAAGAAGTACCCTTGGAAAAGGTCAAACCCAAGTTTATGTGCTAGGGCGTAAGAGTCCTGCGTATCTATTTTCTCAGCAACAAAACGTTTTCGCCCACGGTAGTGCTGGAAGAAATTCTGTTGCTGTCGTTTCTGCAAAGAGGCGAGCTCTAGCTTCACAATTGAGACCAACTCGAGGAGCGGCAATTTCTCTTCCCTGTGCGTATAATCATCTAAGGCCAGCGTATAACCATGTAGTACAAGTTTGCGGCACGCGGCAACTAAGACATCTGTCGGTTCAACGTGTTCCAATACCTCGACCACTAGGTTTTCTTTTGGCAAAAGCAACGGCACCTCGCGCTCAAGAAGGTCACCAGCAAAGTTAATGAATGCGCGCGTACCGTCAGTCAGTTTGTCAAAATGCATGGCGAAATAGGCGTTGTTGATTACTTCAGCCGTGGCTTGATTGTCGTTCAGTCCTTCGAAAAAATTATTTTGGCTCCTTCGATAAAGGAGCTCGTATCCGTATATTTTCATATGACGATCAAATATGGGTTGCCTTCCGACGTAGATTTCCAAGCGTACTACCCCTTCCAGTATGTCCGCTGAGTGCACCTTGTTCGGATTATAGAGTCGCCTGCATTGCGATTATAATCTTCAATGTACAGATCCACGACGCATGGCTGCAGCACAGCACATACCTAGCGCAGCCCTAATCATCTTTTGTGAAGCAAAAGGCTCC
>DBBC01000089.1:0-11195 GCA_002292025.1 Firmicutes bacterium UBA994 | reverse complement strand
CCTTTTGCTTCTTGCCCAAGCCACGAGTCCTAGCAGAGTAAAGGCTACTAGGGCTGTTATCGCTATGCGCAGAGCGGCGGCGGCAAAAAACGCTTCGGGAAACATGTTAATCAGGTTCTCGGTGGCTGGGTCTAGCAACCAATAATCGTTATCGAACGATATGAGGTGGAACCAGAGAAAATAGCGCTGGAAGTCCAAAACGGCTAAGCCGGTTAACACTAAGATACTAAGGACAACGGCGCCGGTTGTAGCGGCGTATGCACTAAGTACACGCCCCACCCTCCGTGTGCGAAGCGCCGCGAAACCAAGACCGAGCGCCGCGATCAGGGCGACATTGCGTATCCGCCAACTTAAGGCATACAAGTTACGTACATCGACTAAATGCAACAGTTCGCGCCGACCATAAAGCGGGCCGGTTCTCCCACGCATGGTTGCCTCGACGTTGGGCGTGTCCCTGCGACCGGCTAGGTAGTCAAGCAGGACTGTGGTGTAGCCCATCAGAGCGGGCATATCTATCCGCAAGTCCTCAGGGACTCTTAGCCATTGGAATTTGCTCTCGTAGAAGTCTAAATCAAATGTCACCCAATGGAGCGCCAGTGTTACGCACAACAAGAAAATGCTTAGCGCAAGGGCAACCCCTATCGCTGTAGGTAAGAAGGCTCGCACATAATCCCCCCTCTGCAGAATGCCATGCTTACTTCGCCATAAGTATACTATTTCCTCTGCCTTCGTGCGTCGGCTATGCATGTGGCCGTATAGTTGACAAAAGAGGTCTCTACAAGCGTATAATGGAACATCCATAAGCCATACATCAGCAGAGGTCGGTGACGCATGCAATCTGTGGTGCAGGGAATCATCCTTGGGTTTATCATAGTTTTACCGGGCATGAGTGGGGGCACTGTCTTTTTAATGATGGGCCTCTACGAGAACCTTGTGGCTGACCTAGTCCGCTTGCGCCTTAAGCGTTATCTGCCTCTGTTAGCTGGCATGCTGGTCGGTATCTTTGTTAGCGGGGTTGTTTTTGCCCAAATCTTTATGCTCTACCGCGACATTACGGTGACTGTTCTGCTGGGTTCACTTTTGGCTTCTGTCCGCTCGGTCTTAGCTGCCAGCCCGACGCTTACTTGGAAACGCGCGATCTGTTTGGGTCTAGGCTTGGCGGCGGGGTTACTGTTAGCCGTAGAGCCGCTTGATATACGGCAAGCGACCGGAGCAATCAGCCCTGCAGTTCTCATCGTGGGGGGTGCGCTGGGAACTGCCGCCATGGTTCTGCCGGGGGTACCGGGCAGCTCGGTGCTGATTATTATGGGAATCTATGACTCGCTGCTTTACGCACTCAGCGTACTGGCGATCGTCCCTCTCCTCTGGTTCGCGGTGGGCAGTGTGATGGGGCTTTTTTTACTGGCACATATTGTGGACAGGCTCTATGCGCGCTATCACGATTTAGTATCGTATTTTTTTGCCGGGCTTATCGTGGGCTCATCTCGCGCCTTGTTGCCTGACACATATAGCTTAGTGCTGGTGCCGTTCTTTCTGCTTGGATTTGCTTTGGTTTGGTGGTGGAGCGGCAGGAGCGTACCAGCCGCGGCAGAAGGAGGCACTACATGATTAGCAACTATCTTTTCATCGCTTTGCTAACGGCAATGTGGCTAGCGGCGTTTGTGTACCCCTTAAAGAAGAAGCCGCGGCGAGGCTTACTGCGCTTGCTCACTCTCCTTCGCTACACGGCGGTATGGTGGGTTCTGGGCATGTCGTATAGGTTCCTAGGGTTTCTCGTGCCAAACTTTATCCTGCCTGATGTCATGGCCTGGGTGTTTTCCTACACCCTCGCTTTGCCCATCCGTCTGGGCGAGGGCATGGAGCACGTGCGCGCCACAGCTCTTGCCACGCAGTTCGATTTAGCTCTGGCCATGATTTTTGCTCTCGGGTGGAGTTTCTTTGGCAGCGCTCTTATTTTGGCGTCTAAGGCTGCAATGAAGCGACGCCTCACACGAGAGCGCGGCAGACAAACGACAAGTCCCGCTACTTCAATCAAGGGGGAATGGTGAGTTATGTGGGTTAGCGCAGGATTAGTGCAGATTAACGTTGTGCTGGGCAACAAGAAAGCCAATATGCAACGCATAAGGACACTTGTGGCAGGCGTCTTTAACCGACAGATTATCCTGTTGCCTGAGCTCTGGAACACAGGCTTTGATTTGGCACGAGCGCAGGAGCTAGCGGAAGACCTAGAGGGGGAGAGTGTCGGCTTTATGACGACTCTCGCGCGGGAGAAATCCTCCTTTGTGGGTGGATCAATCTTGCGCCGGCACGGGTCCTCAGTGTTTAATACTTTCGTTCTCGTAAACGCAAAGGGTATTGTGGCCACCTACGATAAGGTGCACCTGTTTAAGCTCATGCAAGAGGATATCTACCTAACGCCAGGCCAAGCGTTTACCACCGTAGACCTAGGTTTCGCTAAAGCCGGATTGGCTGTATGCTACGATCTGCGCTTCCCCGAGATGTTTAGATATTATACTGACCAGCAAGTGCACATCATTTTGCTGGTGGCACAGTGGCCCACCGCTCGCTACATGCACTGGGATACGCTGACACGCGCGCGCGCCATTGAAAACCAGTGTTTCGTTTTGGCCTGTAACCGCGTCGGCGGAGAAACGCATAATGCCTTTAACGGCGACTCGGTGGCCATCGACCCCTGGGGAGTGATTTTAGCTCGCGGTAATCGGGAAGAGAGTGTCGTAGCGATGGAGATGAACCTAGGTCATATCAAGGTTGCTCGCACGCGTTTCCCTGTTCTGCTTGATCAGAGGAAGGACTTGTATCAGCGTAACGCGCCATAGCGCCAAGCAGGCGCCCGGTGATGATAGCGCGCAGCTCGGGTGGGCTGATGACTTCCGCGCAGTCCGCATAGGTAAGTACCCAGCGCATAATCTCTTCCAGTCCATCTACAGTGGCGGAAAAGAGGATCGTCCCGTCCGTCTGAAAAGCAATTTCCTGCGTGGGATGCCAAGTTGTTTCCGCCACCAAGCGCGAAGCAGGCGGAAAGAACTTGACGGTAACCGTCTTTCGCTCCCCGCGCATCATGCCCCATGCGCACCCTAAATAGCCGTTAAGACTAAAATTCTGCGGGCGCACAAAAGTGCGGTCTTCGCGCTCTAGCGTTCTAATCCGGTCCACGCGGAAGGTGCGCACTTCTTTGCGCCAGTGGCAATATCCTACCAGATACCATGCCCCGCCTTGGTAAAACAAGTGATAGGGGTCTACTTGTCTGCCTTGTTCACTGTCGCGGTGCAAGGCGTAGTAGTTGATGACTATACCGACCCTGTCGGCAATGGCAAGGGTTAAGCGTTCTAACACGTCAGCTAGGCTCTCATAATCAGCTAACTGTATGGCGATCACCGAAACATCCGGCATCGCATCCCGCACTTCGCTCCACAGCTCGGCGCTGAGAGATCGCTTTACTTTCTCGGTGGCGGTTGTCAAATGGTCGCCATAAGGCAATAAGTTATGTTCAGATACCACGCAGGCTGCCATGAGCAGCGCGCGGTACTCTTCGCTGGTCAGCAGCTTAGATATCTCGGGCGGATTGAGCCTAAAACCGCCCAGACTCCCCGGACATGCCTCGACGTCTACTCCCTGCTTCTTAAGGGTCTCCATGTACCGATACACCGTGCGGCGACTGCTGCCAAAGCTGGTGGCTAACTCCTGAGCGGTGATGCGTCCGCGTTGCGTCAGCACTTCCATAATGTGCGCCAAGCGTTCTCTTTTTTTTGCCCCCATATCTAGGCCTCCTTGTGCCGCTGTGCCCGGAGAGTGTTAAGGGTTGTTTGCACCAGTACGCTAGTCCCCACCGCCAGCGCTCCCTCGTCGAAGTCGAATTTGCCGTTGTGGATAGGTGCATCAGACGACAGAGGCCCGCGGCACCCCAGCCAGAACATGGCCCCCTTGGCATGGTTTAAGAAATAAGCAAAGTCCTCCCCACCCATAGACGGCTTGGTCAACTCAACTAAGGCCTGCTCCCCGAGTACTTCTGTCACAGCATTGCTCACTGCCTCCACTGCGTGAGGTTGGTTAATAAGGGTGGGATACCCATACTCGTAGTTGACTTGCGCCTCGGCCCCAAACCCTGTTGCTACAGCTTGCGCTATAGCGGTAATACGGTTAGGGATAGTGCCGCGCAGCGCCTCGCTCTGCGTCCGCACTGTGCCGTCTAGTTCTGCGTAGGGCGCGATAACATTGTAGCGCTGCCCGGCGTGGAAACTGCCGATAGTCAAGACAAACGGCTCCAAGGGGTCTACTTGGCGGCTGGCTATGGCTTGCAGGGCAGTTACGATATGGCTGGCCACCACAACCGCATCGATGGCTTGGTGTGGTGCGGCGCCGTGCCCGCCGTTCCCTTGAACGCGTATGCGTACCCGGTCCGAGGCGGACATTAGTGGGCCAGCTTTAACCCCCACTTTGCCCAGCGGCAGTTCGCGCCACAGATGCAGCGCGAACACGTAGTTGACTTTTGGATTGTCCATGACGGCCGCGTCAATCATGTCTAGCGCCCCGCCTCGCGGTGCGCATTCCTCGGCGGGCTGGAAGAAGAACTTTACCGTCCCCGCGAAGGACCTCCGATGCAGTGACAGAACCTTTGCTGCTCCCAGCAGCATAGCGGTGTGCCCGTCGTGTCCGCAGGCGTGCATTTTACCTAGGTGGCGTGAGGCAAAAGCCAATCCTGTTTCTTCGGTAACCGGCAGTGCGTCCATATCGGCGCGCAACGCCACGCAAGCGCCTTCTCCTTCGCCTTCTTCCTCGCCTTCTCCCCGCAGTATGCCCACCACACCGGTGCTGCCACCGACCCCCTCCATAACCTCAAGCCCAAAGCTTCGCAGCAGTGCGGCGACAAAAGCCGCTGTCTCTACCTCCTCATACCCAAGCTCAGGATGCGCGTGGATGTGCCTCCGCCAGGCAACAATCTCTTGCTCGATGGTCTGCACCGCGGTCCGTACTTCCAGAGTGTTCAATCCTTCAGCCTCCTTGTGCCAAGTCGCCAAAAACCCCGCCTACGTGGTCGTAGAACGGGGTCGCGACCATCTGATTGGTCACTCTATTCTCGCCGGAGAGCGGGTTTACCTGCAAGCAAGTAGCTTTGTCTTATAGTCGCACCAAATTCTTTTTCTGGGTAGGGCTTACGTGAACAGGGGCTTACCGTTCTCGTAGTAGTGACGCCGCGTCAAAAGACGAAAGGCCACATCTACGCCCGCCACGCCTAGCGCCTGTAAACGGCGCGTAATTACCTCCGCCGTGCGATCGAAAACTTCCTCGCCGCGGTCAAAACAGTGCACTTCTACGTAAGGGAACCCCCCCTTCTCCACGCCGTCATACACAAAGGTCGAGGCGATATGTTCTAGGACAAAGTGCTCCCGTGCAACGCTCATCAGCGCGGCTAGTTCATCCACCAGCCCTTCGCTCACTTCCATTACTACAGGCAACGGCAATGCATAGAACTGCAACCTTGGCATAGTAACTCACTCCTTTTTCTATGTGATAGTACTACTTAGCGCTTCTGCCGCACTCTCTACGCGAACCTGCTTTGCAACAAGGAAATTGCTTCCCGCGCCAGTGCGTCGCAGCGCTCGTTTTCTTTGTTACCGGCGTGACCCTTGACCTTGACCCATGTGATGCGGTGTTTGTCGTTAAGTGCAATCAACAATCGCCAGAGATCGGCATTTTCCACCGGCTGCTTTTTGCTGGTTTGCCACCCGTTACGCTGCCACTTGGTCAGCCAGTGTTGCTGAAAGGCGTTGATAAGATAGGCGCTGTCGCTGTAGAGAGTGACAGCACATGGCATCTTGAGTGCGGATAGCGCCTCCACCGCGGCTCGCAGTTCCATTTTGTTGTTGGTGGTCCGTGCTTCCGCGCCACTGAGCTCTTTGCGCTTCTCGCCGCTGATTAGGACAACGCCCCATCCGCCAGTGCCCGGGTTGCCCGAACAGGCTCCGTCTGTATAGATGACTACTTCTTTCACCGCAGGAACATTGCGTGCAGGCGCAAGTCCTCGGTCAGTTCAGGGTGAAACGCAAGCGCCCAGAGTAGCCCCGCGCGAACGCCGACAATGTGGTTCTGCCACAATGCTACTGCGCTCACGTTCGGTCCAAGCGCGGTAAATCGCGGCGCACGAATAAAGACTAAGGGGAAATCCGATACCCCCGCTACATCACCCGCGCCGGTGAAGCTATCCATCTGTGACCCATAGGCGTTGCGCTGCACCGTTACATCAAGCACCCCAAGCACCGGGGCCTCTCCGGCAGGCTCGAGACGTTTTGCCAACAGAATGGCCCCGGCACATGTCCCTAAGGTAGGCTTGCGTAGCACAAACTCCCGTAGGGGAAGCAGAAGTTCTGCCTTGTCGAGCAACCGCCGCATGGCCGTGCTTTCTCCGCCGGGGAGAATAATAGCGTCAAGTCCATGTAAATGGTGCGGCAGTCTCACCTCTATACCGGTGTGACCCAGTCTTTGGACAGCGCGCAGGTGCTCTCTGACCGCACCCTGTAGCGCTAAAACACCAACCCGCATTAGTGTCCCCTTTGTGCGTAAGTAGCGGCCAGCCCAGAAATCTCTAGCCCCGGCATAGCTTCGCCTAAGCCGCGTGAAATATGCGCTAAACGCTCTGCGTCCCTAAAATGCGCCGTTGCTTGCACAATGGCCGCCGCACGGCGCGCGGGGTCCGCCGACTTAAATATCCCGGAACCGACGAAGACACCGTCACACCCGAGCTGCATCATCAGTGCGGCATCAGCCGGCGTAGCAAGACCGCCCGCGGCGAAGTTTACCACAGGCAGGCCGCCTAGCTGCTTGACTTCTTGCACCAAGGGGAAAGGTGCGCCGAGTTCCTTGGCGATAGTCATCAGTTCTTCATCGGGAGCCAGCGTTATCCGGCGAATCTCGCTTTGTATCGCGCGCATGTGGCGCACAGCTTCTACTACATTGCCGGTGCCTGCCTCGCCTTTAGTGCGCACCATAGCTGCCCCCTCGCCGATACGGCGCAGCGCTTCGCCTAAGTTGCGCGCACCGCATACGAAAGGAATAGAGAAGCGATGCTTGTCGATATGAAACTGCTCGTCAGCCATGGTCAGAACTTCGCTCTCATCAATAAAATCGATGCGCAACGCTTCGAGAATCTGTGCTTCCACGAAATGTCCAATCCGCACCTTAGCCATAACCGGGATACTCACCGCTTCCTTAATGGCAATGATGAGTTCAGGGTCGCTCATACGCGCTACCCCACCTTGTTTACGAATATCGGCCGGGACGCGCTCCAGCGCCATAACGGCGACTGCCCCCGCCTCCTCGGCAATGCGCGCGTGCTCAGCGTTCACGACGTCCATAATTACTCCGCCCTTGAGCATCTCCGCTAACCCACGGTTTAGACCTGTTCGCATTTGATGCACATCTCCTTGACATGTATTCGGTGTATCGATACAGTTAGAACTGTATGACCTACCCCGTCGTCAAAATTATAGTAGTCCTCGCGTAGATGTCAAGGAGGAACTTGCAGTGTCCCATTTAGGCGCTAACCAGCCGCTCTACCAGTCTTTAGCTGAGCACCTAAGGCG
The DNA here is from genome assembly GCA_002292025.1 of Firmicutes bacterium UBA994. Taxonomy (GTDB): domain Bacteria; phylum Bacillota; class UBA994; order UBA994; family UBA994; genus UBA994. The sequence goes on along the minus strand of DBBC01000089.1, from coordinate 3,597 downwards.
CGCCGCCGACACAGCCCCCGCGCATACCAGGCTGCCTTCAGTGCGCGCCCTTGCGCGCGAGCATGGCCTGAATCCTTCTACGGTAGTAGCGGCTTTGCGCGTACTCCTCAGGGAAGGCTTAGTTTACTGCCGGGAAGGCAGCGGCACGTACGTTGCTCCAAAAACCGTATTCCCCCTTGTACCGGCAGAAGCAGAGCAAATCGAAATAGACTTTACCACGGGCACGCCCACCCCTGAGTTTTTCCCGGTGGATGAGTTTAAGGCTGCCTTCAACACAGTGTTCGACAGAGACCGCGGTCAGGCCTTCGCCTATCCGGAGCCGCAGGGTTACAGCCCCCTTAGGCATAGCATTGCCGCTTATCTTGCCCAACAAGGGCTCACGGTAAATCCCGACCACGTTCACATAACCTCCGGTGCGCAGCAGGCTATTTTTCTCTTAGCGCAACTGCTGCTCGCCCCCGGCGCGCTGGCGCTGGTAGAAAGCCCTTGTTATCCCGGAGCACTGCAAGCCTTTCAAGCCGTGGGGGCGCGCATAGCGGGCGTTCCTCTCGGTCAGACGGGGCTAAGATTGGCCCCGCTGCAGCAAGCGCTGCGCCATGCACCGCGCCTAATTTACACCATCCCTAACTTCCATAACCCGACCGGTGCCGTGTACAGTGCCGACATCCGCAAGCAGTTAGTCCGGTTGGCGCGGGAGCGGGATTTCTACATTATTGAGGATGACCATATCTCGGAGTTGCATTACACGTCAACTAGGCCGCCCCTCCTGTGGCAGGAAGCACCGGATAGAGTTCTGTTCGTTAAAAGCTTCTCTAAAATGTTTATGCCCGGGCTGCGTCTTGGCTTTATAGTTGTGCCGGGGCAGTTGATGCCGCGCGTCAACACTGCCAAGCAGACCGTCGACATCGGCAGTTCCGGCCTTACTCAGCGGGCGCTTGACCTATATTTACGCAGTGGTCACTGGAACACCCACCAAGCACTGCTCAGAACTATCTACCGCGAGCGAGCTCAAGTCCTGTACAATGCGCTGAAGCGCCACTGGCAAGGCACGGCTGTCTTTCATCCCCTGCGTGGGGGCATGAACTGCTGGGTAGGCTTGCCTAAAGGTGCCCGAGCCAGCGAGTTGCTTAAACTCACCGCACCACAAGGCGTTCTGTTTTCTCCGGGTGACGATTTTTCCGTAGCACGACAGGAATATCGTAATTTCTTACGTATCAGCATTGCCGGCACTTTCCCCGAACGCATCGAGCGCGGTATAGCTCTGATGGCACGCCGTTGGCATCGCGGCTGAAAGAATAGTAGGCACGCCCGCCTGCGCTACAGCCAGTACACCGCCAAACCCCGCACGGCGCAAGTAAGGGGTAACTGTTTTCACCGCTTGCGCGGGGGTGTTGCAGTCCATACTGAGATGGGCCAGCATGACACCCCGCGTGCGTTCCCCCACTATCTCCCGCAAGGCTGCCCCGGCTTCATCGTTAGACAAATGCCCAAAGCGCCCGAGAATACGGCGGATCAGCATTTGTGGACGACCAGAGGTCAGCTGCATTTGCCGGTCATGGTTACTCTCAAAAACTAGATAGTCGGCGTTGTGCGCGCCATGATAGACTTCCTGCGTAACTTCGCCTAGGTCTGTGACTACGGCCACAGCGGTGCCGTTCGGGTCTGTGAGGCGAAACATCAGAGGACGTACCGCGTCATGCGATTTGCCGTAGGCGCTGACGGTAAGACTCCCAACCTGTACTGTGGATCCTGACACGAGTGCATGACATGGCAATGCCCCAAGGCCGCCCAAGCCTGCCATTAGCAGCTCGCGCGGCGCGTACACCGGTATATTGTACTTCGTCGAGAAGGGCGTTTTTAGCTGCAAAGCTTTGACATGGTCGCTGTGTTCATGCGACACGAAAATACCGCTGAGGACGCGCGGGGATACCCCAAGACTTATCAGGCTTTGTTCTAAGCGCCGCAGCGACACGCCGCAGTCGACTAATACATATGTAGAACCCCAGCCAATTAAATAGGCGTTGCCATAAGTGCTTGAGCTGGCCAGCGAAACAATCCTCATGCGCGTCCCGGTTCTAGCGTCCCGTCCCCCAAGCCTGCCGCGGGTGACGGTCGCCGTGACGACGGTCACGCCCACTCGCGGCGCTGCGCGGCCTGCTAAGGGGCCTAGGCCCGGTGCGCGGGCGGCGCAGCGGGGCTTCTTCGGTCAGGCGCACGGGTGTAGCGTCCGGCTCCTTCGTTATAAACTTAAGAGCAGCTGCCACCAGCGCGGTAGGGTCGGCTTTAGACAAAAGTGCCTCCGCTGCGCGCATGTAATGTTCGATGTTGCCCTCTTCGACTATCTGTAGCAGTTTCTCCATGCTGAGACGGCGCTGCCCCTCAATGGCCTCGCTAAAGGTGGGGCTGGGACGGCGATGCACTTTGCGACCCGTCATTTTTTCGATGAGGCGCATCAAGTCATATTCGCGTGGCGTAACTAGCGTCGTGGCTTGGCCGGTACGTCCTGCTCTCCCCGTGCGCCCGATGCGGTGTACGTACCCTTCTGCGTCTTGCGGGATGTCAAAGTTATAGATATGCGTGACGCCATCAATATCTAAGCCGCGCGCCGCCACATCAGTCGCCACCAAAACATCGATTGAACCGTCGCGAAACTTACGCATAACTTGGTCGCGGCGCGATTGTGTCAGGTCGCCATGTATCCCCATGGCGGCGTACCCGCGCTTGGCTAGGGCCTCGGATACTTCATCCACGCGTCGCTTGGTGCGCCCGAAAACAATGGAAAGACCTGGACTGGCTGTATCTAAGAGCAGGCATAAGACGTCGAACTTCTGTGATTCCTTGACTTCAATGTAATGCTGCTCAATGGTCGGCACCGTAAGCTCGCGTACGGGGAGCGTCGCTTTAACGGCGTCGCGCATAAACTTCATGGCTAAGTTTTGAATGGGTAGCGGTAGCGTTGCCGAAAAGAGCATAGTCTGCCGCTCGCTAGGCGTTTCTGCCAAGATGCTCTCGATATCCTCAATAAAACCCATGTTCAGCATCTCGTCGGCCTCATCCAAGACGACAAAGCTCACTTGGCCAATGCGCAACGTCCTCCGGCGCAGGTGATCAAGCAACCTGCCGGGGGTGGCGACCACAATGTGTGGCCGTGCTCTCAGCGCGCGAATCTGACGATCTATTTCCTGCCCGCCGTATACCGGCAAGCTGCGTACGCCCTTCACAGCCCCAAGGCGGTTTAGTTCTTCGGCGACCTGCATCGCTAGTTCGCGTGTCGGCGCCAGCACCAGCCCCTGCACCTGCTCGACATCCATGCGGATACGCTCCATCATCGGTATGCCAAAAGCGGCTGTTTTTCCGGTGCCGGTTTGGGCTTGTCCCAAGACATCGCGTCCGGCAAGCGCTAGCGGTATCGCCGCAGCCTGAATGGGGGTCATTTCCTCAAAGCCCATATCGGCAATCGCCAATAAGACCTCGCGGCTAAGTGTTAGTTCATTAAAACTGGTCAATTATTCTTCTTCCTTTGCGTGTTAGAGTTTGGTCTTTGTAACCTGTGACAGTATAGCACTTTGCCGCCTTAGGCGCAACGTGAAGCAAAAG
>DBBC01000025.1:1942-5407 GCA_002292025.1 Firmicutes bacterium UBA994 | reverse complement strand
AAAGAACTTAAAATATTCATCCCCCCAATGACGCCTAATAAAGGCGTCGCGGCCTGAGCGCAGGCGATCGCCTTTATACTCCGCGGGGCTATGCTTGTAATAATCTTGGTGGTATTCTTCGGCTAGATAGAAAACGCCTGCCGGAAGTATCTCCGTGACGATGGGCGCAGTAAACCTGCCCGAAGCTTGGAGCGCGTCCCTCGCGGCCTCTGCTGCTAGCCTTTGTTCCTCCGTCTTGTAAAAGATAGCGGTACGATAACTTGGGCCGCGATCGTGAAATTGCCCCCCGCTGTCTGTCGGGTCAATCTGCATCCAAAAGGCGCGCAGCAGCTTCTCGTAGCTGATCTTTCCCGGGTCAAACGTAATCCGCACCGCTTCATAGTGCCCGGAAGTCTGTGATTTGACGTCTTCGTAGGTAGGGTTGGTGACGTGACCGCCAATATACCCTGAGCGCACCTCGCAGACACCGTCTAGTATGTCAAAAGGACTGACCATACACCAAAAGCACCCACCGGCAAAAATGGCCTCTTCTTTCATGACGCACCCTCCCTAGAAGTAGTCGAGAAAAGCACTGGGGCGAATACGAAACGCTGCCTTAAACAGTGCCAGAGCATCCTCGCTCCCCGTAATTAAGTCGCTGTGATAGAGAAAGTCACACGACACGTAGCCCAGCAGAGCGGCTGTAAGTGTGCGAATATCCATGCTTACCCCACCCTGGCTGTGCGCTTCCCGCGCGACTAAACTGGCAGTTACGGGGGCAAATTCCCTGCACCCTGCGGCAAAGCAATACACACCGCTGTTGTACTCCGCCAAGTCATCCGCTACCCCTATGACTAGTCTAGCAAAATCCTTCGTTTCTCCCATATATAGCTTAAGAAACTCTTTGACGAGTATAATGCGCGCCATAAAGTCGGCTACAACCTCAATATGCACTTCGGGGTTCTCAAACAGGAAAGACATCTCGTCATGTAGAACAAGTGTAATGACGACCTTGTCTACCATGGAGTCATGATTAGCAATAAAATTCCACAACCCGCGTCGGCTCTCTTCGTCTAAGTATACATACTCCTCGACATTCAGTGTCTTATCTTTAATATGGTATAACAGGTAACCCCTTGCCTCGCCTTGCTCATTGAAGTACACCGCTGCTGTCTTGTCACTAAACAGCGCATGTTGCCACCACTTGTCTGTTCTTACCAGCATGCCGTTGTAACGGAGGCAATATTGTCGATAGACGGCACTGAGTTCTGAAAGCACCTGCAGCGGTTCGTTGCGCCTCACAGCGCCTTTTACGCCACCGTAACCGCTTAGGTCTTGCGCCGGCACAGTGATGTTCTTATAGCTAGACATCATCTCGTAGCCATACTTGCGATAGAAGCTGGCCTCAAAAGGGTGAAGGTAGCTTACGACTTGCTTGTCTGCCTTCATTTGTAGGATAGCCCTTTCCATCAGGCTGTTCACTAAACCTTGGCGACGGTATTCAGGATAGGTCGCCACACCGGCGATCCCGCCCATCGAAAATTCCCTGCCTGCGATCACTACCCGATGGGGAATGATATGTGTTTTAGCCACCAAATGCCCATCCAAAAAGGCACCGAGGATAAAGTGGTCTTCCATAAAACGCGCTCGTTGCTTGCGCCGTTCGCCTTCAAGCTGATACCTAAAAGCATACTCGGAGAGCTTAATCGCCGCGTCAAACTCCTCGGGCTGAACCCGCCTTATCTCGTACATCGCGCACCTCCATTGAAGCAAAAGGGACGGAGCCTTTTGCTTCACCAAAAAATCGGGAGAAACCGAAAGTTAGTTCAGGGAGGAAAAAGAATTGGAGAAGATCTTCTTCAATGGCAATGTTATCACTGTAGACGCTACACTGCAACGCGCGCAGGCTTTCGCCATTGATAAGGGGCGCATCGCGGCCATAGGCAGCAATCAGGCGATACTTGCGCTTCGCCAAGCGGAGACAGAGGTTGTTGATTTCTCTGGCGCGATGGTTCTGCCAGGGTTTAATGACAGTCATATGCACTTATTAAGCGTCGGTTCCGGGCAAGAGAAGGCCGACTTAAATGCAGCAACTTCGACCGAGGAGCTCGTTCGCATGGGCAGGGAGTTCTTGCAGGCGAACCCCGGTCGCACTTGGGTGCTAGGGCGCGGCTGGTCGCAAGAAAAATTCGCCGACAAGACTATGCCCTCACGCCACGACCTCGACACAATCACATCTGATCGTCCGGTCTACTATGTACGGGTGTGCGGGCACGTGGCAGTGGCCAATAGTTGCGCACTGGCTTTAGCGGGAATTACTCAAAACGCTGTCCCGCCGGCCGGAGGCCAGATAGACCTTGATGCCGAGGGCATGCCGACCGGTATCCTGCGGGAGAATGCCCTAAATCTTGTAGGGAATCTGTTACCGGCGCATAGCATCGGCGACTATAAGCGCATGTTTGAGAATGGCGCTCAAGCAGCTCTGCGTGTCGGCATAACCAGTGTTACCAGCGACGATATCGGCGAACTCGCGGATGCAGAACTGAAACTTGAAGCCTTGCAAGAATTGCTGTGTGAGAAGCGCTTCCCGCTCCGCTACAATATTCAGGCCCGCATATCTCAGCCCGAGCAAGTGGCGCGGTTACGCGAGCTGCGCGAGCGGTATGTGTTCCCGCCGCACACAGTGGAATGGGGGCCGCTTAAGCTCATGTGTGACGGTTCGCTCGGAGGACGAACAGCGGCCCTTAACGAACCATATAGCGACGACCGCACTAGCAGCGGTGTAGCCATCCTCACGCAAGAGCGGATTAACGAGATGTTTTCCCTAGCGCACGCGCTAGGCTGGCAGGTTTCGGCACATGCAATTGGCGACCGCACTATGGAAATGCTGGTGCAAGGATTCCGGCATATGCTGCGGCAAAGGCCATCGGCAGATGCGCGGCCGCGTATTATCCACGCCCAAATCACCAACGAGCGCATCCTTGATGCTTGCCGGGAACTAGGTGTGGTATGCGATATTCAACCTGTCTTTGTGTCCAACGACCACCCGTTTGTGGAGAGCCGTGTTGGCAAGGCACGTGCCAAACTTAGTTATGCTTGGAAGACAATGCTGAACATGGGCATTGCCGCGGCCGGAGGGTCTGACGCTCCTGTCGCCGACTGCAATCCAATATTTGGCATCTATGCGGCGATTACTCGCCAAGACACGGCAGGCAACCCCCCGCACGGTTGGTTGCCTGAACAAAAGCTCACCCTAGACGAAGCCATTCACTTGTTTACGGCAGGTTCGGCTTTTGCGTCCTTTCATGAACTCAACCGCGGCTCGCTCACGCCGGGCAAATTAGCAGATTTTGTAGTGTTAAGTGACGACCTGACACAAGTTCCCCCCGCCGCGCTGAAGGATGTCACGGTCAGCGCCACTTACATCGGCGGGGAGTGTGTGTATTCCGCCCACCGGTAGATGTGACTCGTCTATGCCTACCACCC
>DBBC01000025.1:0-1610 GCA_002292025.1 Firmicutes bacterium UBA994 | reverse complement strand
CTACCACCCCAAGATGTACGCAAAGATAAGCGGCGCTACGATTGACGCATCGGACTCAATCATGTACTTAGGCGTATCTACGCCGAGTTTGCCCCAAGTAATCTTCTCGTTGGGCACTGCGCCCGAGTAGGAACCAAAGGAGGTCGTGGAGTCGCTGATTTGACAGAAATATCCCCACAAGCGTACATCGGTTAGCTCGAGGTCTTGCTCTAGCATGGGCACTACGCAAATAGGGAAATCCCCGGCGATGCCGCCGCCAATTTGGAAGAACCCAACAGCCTGGGCTTGCGTCGTAGTACGATACCATTCCGCGAAGGTGACCATGTACTCAATTCCTGTCCGCACGGTATGAACGTTCTTGATGTCTCCCTTAATCACATGCCCCGTATAAATGTTACCTAGGGTGGAGTCTTCCCAGCCGGGCACTATCATAGGTAGCCCGTGCTCGGCAGCCGCCAAGAGCCATGAGTCCTTAGGGTCTATTTGATAGTGTTGCTTGAGAGCACCGGATAACAGAATCTTGTACATAAACTCATGGGGGAAGTAAGCCTCACCTGCTTGGTCTGCCTTCTGCCATTCCCCAAGCACAACGCGCTCTAGGCGGCGAATGGCTTCTTCTTCGGGGATACAGGTGTCGGTGACGCGATTAAGGTGTCGTCCCAAGAGCTCTTCCTCGTCCGCGGGCGTTAGGTCGCGATAGTTCGGAATGCGCACGTAGTGGTTATGCGCCACTAGGTTAAAGATGTCTTCTTCTAAGTTGGCACCGGTGCAACTGATGGCGTGCACCTTGCCTTGCCTGATCATCTCTGCCAGAGAAAGGCCAAGTTCCGCCGTGCTCATGGCCCCAGCTAGTGTCACTAGCATTTTTCCCCCTTGCGCGAGAAACAAGTTGTACCCCTTAGCCGCGTCCTTCAGCGCCGCAGCGTTAAAATGTCGGTAATGGCGCTCAATAAAGTCGGTGACTCGCATCGGGACTCCCCCTTCCAACCAGTTGGCTCAATTTTATCAGAAAACGGTATGCGTGTCACGGCGCAAGGAAAGCGCCTCTGACTGGCGAAGTGTAAGTGAGACGCTTTACGTACTATTGCCACAGGAGGCCAGATGCACTTGCGCAATAAAGTTGCCGTGCCGGTAGAACGCATTGACCAGAAAGCTAAGCTACCTGCCTATGCTCACCCCGACGACGCCGGAGCGGACGTGTGTGCGCTAGAGGAGGTGGTTATTGCACCGCACACTACGGCAGCCGTTCGAACCGGGCTTCGGTTTGCCGTGCCGCGCGGATACGAGCTACAGGTACGGCCTAGGTCCGGGTTGTCGCTTAACACCAGGCTGCGCATAGCTAACAGCCCCGGCACCGTCGACTGCGGGTTTGCCGGTGAAGTGATGATCATCATCGACAACCAAGGCGCGGAGGACATCGTTGTCACACCGGGACTGCGAGTATGTCAGCTGGTTTTACAGCAAGTGCCCCAAGCGGTCTTCACCGAAGTACCGGACATAACCGACTACCTGCCCGCCGACAGAAAGGGCGGCTTCGGTTCAACGGGATGTTAAGCGCTAACACGCACGAAAGGAATGGTATCAAAATGGCATTAAGTCAAAACTGGGAC
>DBBC01000048.1 GCA_002292025.1 Firmicutes bacterium UBA994 | reverse complement strand
CGCCGCGCCAGTCATTAGGCTTTGACTTTCCCCTCTCTGCCGTGCTACACTTAAACAGTAACAATTCCCGCGCAGCATGGTTGCCAAAACACCTACAGCCGTGACGGCGATTTGCAGGCCGGCCAGCGAACAACGAGTAGACCCGAACGGGAAATTACCAACTCTACCGAATCTCATTCACAATATACAAGGAGGTATACACAATGGGTAAAAAGTCTGTAAGTATTGCAAACCTAGATGTCGACAAGCTCATCCAAATGCTGAACGAAGCGCTGGCCGAGGAATGGTTGGCATACTACCAGTATTGGATTGGCGCCCGCGTAATGGAAGGTCCCATGCGAAGCGATATTGAGCCGGAGCTACTTTTGCACGCCACTGAAGAGCTTGCTCACGCCGAACTGTTGGTGGACCGCATACTGCAACTAGGCGGCACCCCACTGCTTAACCCTAACCAGTGGCCGAAGTTTGCGAAGTGCCCTTATGAAGAGCCCTCTGACCCATACATAGAGACTATACTGGCGCAAAATCTAGAGGGCGAGCGTTGCGCTATTCAAAGATACGAAGGAATCGCAAATTTTACTAACGGCAAAGACCATGCCACCTATCAGATGGCGGTACAGATTCTTAACGACGAGATTGAGCACGAACAAGACATCGAAGACTTCTTGATTGATATCAACCGCATGCGGGATGACGTCCGCAAGCTGCGGATGTAAGTTAGCGTGCAGGAAAAACAAAGGGACGAAGCAAAAGGGACGGAGCCTTTTGCTTCGTCCCTTTACTGTTTGTAGGCACAGAACTGGCCGCACATACTGCAGCATTCCTCATCAGTGGAGTTTCGGGCGCGACGGAGGTTACTGGCGCGTGTCGGGTCAATGGCGAGTTTAATCTGGCTGTCCCAAGCTAGTGCTTTGCGAGCGCGGGACATCTCTATATCCCATTCGCCTGCACCTTTGACCCCTTTGGCGATATCGGCAGCATGGGCGGCGATGCGGGCAGCGATAACGCCGTGGTGTACGTCCTCGGCAGCGGGCAAGCCTAGGTGCTCGGCTGGCGTCACATAGCAGAGAAAGTCCGCGCCGTTGGCCGCGGCTAAAGCTCCGCCGATGGCGGAGGTGATATGATCATAGCCTGGGGCAACGTCAGTGACTATCGGTCCTAGCACATAGAGCGGCGCGCCGTGGCAAATAGTTTTGGCCAGTTGCATGTTGGGTATAACTTGGTTTAGCGGTACGTGGCCGGGCCCCTCCACCATCACCTGCACGTTGGCTTCGCGTGCGCGCCTTACTAACTGCCCAAGCACCATCAACTCCATCAGCTGCGCAGTGTCGGTAGCATCGGCCAAGCAGCCGGGGCGCAACCCATCACCTAGGCTCAGCGTCACGTCATATTCATGCGCGATCGCGAGCAATCTGTCGTACTGCTCGTAGAGCGGGTTCTCTAGGGCGTGATGGCGCATCCATGCCGCCATAAACGACCCTCCGCGCGAGACTATTCCCATTACGCGCGGTTGTTTTTCTAGTGCCGCCAACACTGCTTGCGTGACGCCGCAGTGCACGGTGATAAAATCGGCACCATCGCGGCAATGTTTTTCTATGCCCGCAAAGATGTCGTCCGCCGATATTTGGGTGACGTTCTTCCCTTGCTGGGTGGCATCGACTAATACCTGATAAATAGGCACGGTGCCGACCATGACTGTGCAATCCGCAAGCATTCTCCGTCGCATGGCGTCAATGTCGCCGCCGGTGCTAAGGTCCATGATGGAATGGGCACCAGCCTTAAGCGCGACGGCCAGCTTCTCTAGCTCGGGGGCCTGCTCGGGGTAGGCTTGCGATGTACCGATGTTGGCATTCACCTTTGTAGTCAGCCCTTTGCCCACGGCTAGCGCCGTACGGTCAGCGCGGAGTTTGTTCCAAGGCAGTACCGCTTCACCGCTGGCTATAAGCTGCCTTAAGGCCTCAGGATCTAGTTTTTCGTACGCCGCCGCTGCCTGCATGGCAGGCGTGATGATGCCTTGGCATGCTGCTTCTAGTTGGGTCATAATTTATCTCCTCCTGTGATGGACTAATGCTCTGAGTTCTGCCGCAGCTAAGTTAGGCGACGGAGCGTTAAGTATTGCCCCGGCCACACATAGGCCACACACGCCATGGTCCAACACCGCATTGGCATTGCCGGCGTTAATTCCTCCGATGGCTAGTACGGGGATGGACAGCTGCCGAGCAATGTCGGCCACCGTTGTAAGCGGCGTGAAAGAGGCGTCGTCTTTGGTAGCTGTAGGGAATACGGCCCCCACACCGATGTAGTCCGCCCCCTGTTGCTCAGCTGACAGAGCCTCGGCGTACGTCCTCGCCGACACCCCGATGATGAACCTTGCCCCCATTACCGCTCGCGCCTTGTCGGGTGGCATATCATCTTGCCCGAGGTGCACCCCTGCCGCGCCTAACGCTAAGGCAACGTCAAGTCGGTCGTTAATAATGAGCGGCACGCGGTGATCGCGGGTGATGACTAACAGCTTTTCGCCCAGCGTATAAAACTTGCGCGTGCTCAGCTCTTTGGCCCGCAACTGCACCGCGGTGACACCGCCTGCTAACGCTTGGCTGACGCGCTCCGGCAAGCTGTCTTGGGCGATGCCGTAATCGGCAATCAGGTAAAGGCGATAATCCGTGTCGGCCTTAATCCACATGCACTTGTCCGTAGCGCACAACGTCCCCGGGGGTGAGGGCGGACACTGCGTCAAGTAGACCGGCGCGGAATGAGCCAACTCCGCTATGTGCAACCGCTGCCTGCTCACCGGCGAGGCCAAGACAAACAAGTCCCCCGGCGGCAGCCAGAGCGTAGTCGCCGGTAACGGCACAGAATGCGCCAATCAGCGCCGTAGCCATGCAGCCGGTGCCGGTAATACGCGTGAGCGCAGGGTGCCCGTTGGCGACGCGGATGAGGCTTTCGGCGTAGGCAATTACGTCTACAGCCCCGGTAACAGCTACCACGGAGCCAGTTACCTGCGCTAAGCGGCGAGCTAATGCCACGGCGTCTCCCTCTACGCCGCTGGCGTCTACACCGCGCGTGGTCCCAGCATTGCCCGCAAGCGCACTAATTTCCGAGATATTGCCGCGAATCACAGCGAGCTTTATTTCTCGCAGCAGCGTTCGCGCCGTCTCGGTGCGTAGCCTAGTCGCCCCTACGCCGACTGGGTCTAGTATAACGGGCTTGCCTAGCTTATTGGCCGTGTGTCCGGCCAGCAGCATCGCATCGATGGTGCGGCTGTTAAGCGTACCGATGTTTAAGACCAAAGATGAAGCTATGCCTACCATATCCACGACTTCGTCCTTGTCGTCGGCCATCACCGGCGCGCCGCCGATAGCCAAAGTAACATTGGCGCAATCGTTAGCCGAAACATAATTCGTGATTTGGTGTATAAGGGGGCGCCCTGCCCTGATTCGTTCTAGAAGTGCGGCGATATTGTCAAGAAGTTGACGATTCCTCTCCGTCATAGTCTAGCCCTGCCTTTCTGTATAGGTCATGGAAGTGGTGCACCGGCCCGACACCCTTGCCAAGCGGGAAAGCGTGCGACAGCGCACCGTTTAGATAGTCTTTGGCCTCCGCTACCGCTTGTGCTACGCCAAAACCCCGCGCCAGATAAGCGGCAATAGCCGCGGAAAGCGTGCAACCTGTGCCGTGGGTGTGGCGGGTAAGAAGGCGGGGGGAGGTGAAGTGGTGATAACTGATCCCGTCAAACAGTACGTCCACCGCGTCGCCTGCTAGGTGCCCGCCTTTAACTAGGACGAAACGCGGGCCGTAAGCATGCAGGGCGCAAGCTGCGCGTTCCATATCCGCTACGCCTTTAATCTCTCCGCCTACCAGAGCTTGCGCCTCTGGTATGTTAGGGGTGATGACCGTGGCCAAGGGGAACAGAAACCGTCCCAAGGCGGCTTGAGCCTCAGGCTGAATCAGAGCATGCCCGCTTTTTGCCACCATAACCGGGTCGAGCACGACAAAGCGCGGGGCGAAGCGCGCTAGCGAGGCGGCAATAGCTTGGATGGTCTCCACGGTGGACACCATGCCAATCTTCACGGCATCCACTCGTATGTCGCTAAAGACGGCCTCGATTTGGGCGGTGGTTATTTCCGGGGTAATATTCTGCACGGCGGTCACGCCGCATGTGTTTTGCGCGGTAACCGCGGTAATCACGCTCATGCCGTACACGCCTAGGGCGCTAAAAGTTTTGAGATCAGCCTGAATGCCAGCCCCCCCACCCGAATCTGACCCAGCAATGGTTAGCGCGGTACGCATGGCCATCTTATTCCCCCAGTGCCTTTTTCAGCGCGCCCTCAGACAGGCGCAAGATAAGCAAGTAACCCAAGACCGCACCGGCAATACTGCTGGCCAAAAACGGTATCACATAGAAGAACGCCGCTACGTTCCGCCCGAGCAAGAACCTTGCTATGGGGAAAGCCACGAGCGCGCCCAAAATGCCTGTGCCCACTACTTCGCCCAGCACCGCCTTAATGCGGCACCGCGTCTTGGCATAAACAATGCCTACTAAAAACGCGCCAATCATACTGCCGGGGAACGCTAGAGGTGAACCGGTCCCTAGGGCGTTGCGCAATAGCGAGATGCCAAAGGCCACCCCTACTGCCCACCATGGCCCGAGTGCAATGCCGGCAATGACATTGATGGCGTGCTGTATGGGGAATATACGCGCCACTTCCAAGGGGAAGACCACGAGGTGGGCGGTGCTGACGCCGATCGCGATAAGCAAGGCCGCCAAGGACAGTTTCTTTGTGTGCATACATAAACCTCCCGACAAAATCTAACAAAGCACAACCCGTAGGCTGTGCTTTAAAAGCTTGCGCGGCACACTTCCCTACGCTGGCATTACCCAGATCAGGTTAAGGGTTAGAGACTTCAGGGTCTCCCTCTCAGCCGGCCTTTCCGGCACCCCTAGTTTGGCTATGCACTTGTCCGTTTAACTGTACCACACCCGCGCCCCCACGACAAGCGAAGCAAAAGAAGCAAAAGGGACGGCAGACCGTGTCAC
>DBBC01000064.1:712-2680 GCA_002292025.1 Firmicutes bacterium UBA994 | reverse complement strand
TAGACGCATTGTTAAACTTTGTCTAGGAGAAGCGACAAACGTGCTTTATTGTGTGTCTGCGACGCGGGTTATAAATCGGCTCCCCTTACCGACGCCTTTAATACTGCCGTCTGCGGCGGCATGGAACCTCATTTCTTGCTCAATGCCGCTTTCTGTCATCAGGCCGCGCATCTCGCCGATCTTGATTATCTCGCTCTCTTTGCCATTTTGTACGTGCCATAGCCTGCCGGTGCGATATTCGATGGCGAAATCCGCACCTTCGGCCGTCCGGTAAAGCCCCGGGATATTGACCACTTCGTCAGCTTCCCAAGTGCTGCGGGTATACTCACAGCGCGGAGTGTCAAGCGGCAGGCCGAGGCCGGTATTGACCAGCGCGCCCCAGACCTTGCGTACCGGTACACCGCCTAGATTGCTGAGCACCATCACGGAAAGACCTGCTTCGGGGACATAGCCGCCATGAGCCGAGATGCCCTTGCCTCCCCCGCCGTGGGAAATGACTGTGTGTCCGTGGTAGTCCGGCTGCACCTGCACGGCGTGGCCGTAACCTTCGCAAAGTGAATGCCTAAAGTGAAGCGTAGTGTTTTCGCGTACTGCAGCTTCTGAAAGTACATGTGCCCCGCGGTAAGTCCCTAGGCCGTTGTACATCTGAAACACCTTAATAAAGTCACCCACGGTTGACTTCATGCGCCCGGCCGCCTGCATAGCCGGGGCGCAGGGCCAGCGGGTAGAAGCCAAGAGCGATCCGTCACCGCGCTTGGTGTAAAGGATTGCCACTTCCTCATGCTCGTACATTTCCTCAAAGCTCATAGTGCTATTCTCCATCCCGAGGGGTTCCAGAACGTGGCGGCGCACGAAAGCCGCAAAGGTCATGCCTGAAACCCGCCGTACCAGAGCTCCCAATATGGCGTAGGCTTCGTTCGAGTAGTTGAAAATACGCCCCGGCTGATCCAGAACAGGCACATCCCGCCGGCCTATATAAGCCATCAGTTGACTGTAGGTGTTGATGGGGGTCTCGGCTAGCGGCACCGGCATGGGGTCGCTAGGGTCTGGGCTGCTGTGGCTCTGAAACGACACCCGCAAGGCATCGAGCGCCGGCATGCCGCTGGTGTGCGTAAGCAGGTGGCGGATGGTCACCGCCGATGCGTCTGCGCCTCCCGGCAGACGGAACTCCGACAGGTGCTTAACCACCGGGTCGTCAAAGTTCACTTTGCCCTGGTCTACCAGTTTAGCCACCGCAATGGCGGTGATACTTTTGGTCAACGAAGCCACGCCAAAAATTGTCTTAGGGGTTACCTCAACAGCGGAGGCCAGATCGCGCAAGCCAAAGCCCTGCTCATAGACTATGTCCACGCCCTGCGCCACGGCCACAGCTAATCCCGGTACGTTGTATTCGGCTATAAAATCCGCTATAAAATGCTCCGCACCTGCCCACCGGTTCTGCATTTTTCTGATCAGTCTCCTTTCCACAGCATTAAAACTCCAGCCCGCCCGGCCTACCGATATTGTTCGACACTGGAAGGAAAAGTCCTTGCCACGGCCAAAATATGCAGAAGGAAAAGGGATGCGCCAGCCGAACATAAAAGGAGGAGGGATGCTAATGAAACGGTTGCCGCGCGTTAAACTTGCTATGCTGCCGACAGCGCTGGAGGAAGCTCCTCGCTTAAGCCACGAACTGGGTGTAGCATTATTTGTCAAACGGGACGATAACACGGGGTTAGCGCTGGGAGGCAATAAGGCCCGCAAACTGGAGTACTTAGTAGGGGAAGCGCTAGAACTGGCTGCGGACACTTTGATTACCACCGGTGTGGCGCAAAGTAATCACTGCCGTATGACCGCTGCCGCCGCCGCGAAAATGGGCCTAGCCTGTCATCTGGTGCTTAGTGGTGCAGCACCAACCGTGAAACAGGGCAACTTGCTGTTAGATGAGTTACTGGGAGCTAAAGTGCATTTTCTGGGAAGCGACGATGA
>DBBC01000064.1:0-296 GCA_002292025.1 Firmicutes bacterium UBA994 | reverse complement strand
GGATCGGGCCCCGTAGGGGCGGTAGCGTATATCACCGCCATCGAAGAGCTGCTCGCCACACCCTCTGGTCCAAGTTTTGACTATATTGTGCATGCCTCGGGTTCGGCCGGTACACAGGCCGGCCTAATAGCGGGGGTCAAGTATTTCGGGTTATCGACGCGAGTTCTTGGCATTAGCATCAGTCGGCCGCAGCCGAGATTATCACGCGAGGTGATAAACTTGTGTCGGGACACGCTTGCCCATGCCGGGGCTGAGGCGCGAGTTTCGGAGGATGACGTAGTGGTCTACGACAACTA
>DBBC01000142.1 GCA_002292025.1 Firmicutes bacterium UBA994 | reverse complement strand
TTTGTCACCACCACGGACGGTACGGGCATAGTCCATGCGGCGCCTGCCTTTGGTGAGGACGATAGCCGTATTGCCGCGTTGCACGGACTCCCGACCGTAAATCCCGTGGATGGGGCAGGGAGGTTCACGAGCGATGTTAGTCATTGGCAAGGACTATTCGTGAAAGACGCCGACCCCAAGATTGTCGAGTACTTGCGGGAAAAGGGTTTGCTCTACTCCGTTGGATTATATCGCCACAATTATCCCTTCTGCTGGCGTTGTGATACCCCGCTGCTCTACTACGCCCGCAGTTCTTGGTTTATCCGCATGACCGCACTTAAAGAGCAGATGCTCTTGAATAACAGCACCATTAACTGGTTCCCTGAGCACCTGCGCGCCGGACGGTTTGGCAATTTCTTAGAGAACATCGTGGACTGGGCCGTCAGCCGCGAGCGCTACTGGGGCACGCCCTTACCGATTTGGCGGTGCGAGTGCGGGCATGAGCACTGTGTGGGCAGCCTCGATGAACTGCGAACAATGGCGGTCACTTGGCCGGAAAAACTTGACTTGCACCGTCCTTACATCGATGGCATCCGCTTGACATGCGTAAAATGCGGCGGCGAAATGGCGCGCGTAAGCGAAGTTCTGGATTGCTGGTATGACTCCGGCAGCATGCCATTTGCACAGTGGCACTATCCTTTTGAGAATAGGGAGCTATTCGACGAAAGTTTTCCTGCGGACTATATCTGCGAAGGCATTGACCAGACCCGCGGCTGGTTCTACACCTTGCTCGCCGTTTCGACCTTTACCTTTGGGCGTTCACCCTATCGCAACGTAGTGTCCACGGAAATGGGCCTAGACGAACACGGCAAGAAGATGAGCAAGTCGCGCGGCAACCGCTTTGACCCTTGGGACGCTTTCCAAGTCGTAGGAGCGGACGGACTGCGCTGGTTTATCTACACCGTAAACCCACCCTGGTATCCGAAGCGTTTTTCCATGGAAACAATGCAAGAGCACCAAAAGCGCGTTTTGGGTACCTTGTGGAACGTTTACTCCTTCTTTGTGCTGTACGCCAATATCGACGGCTTCGACCCAGCGGAGGCACATGTGCCCGTCTCTCAGAGGCCACTAATCGACCGCTGGCTATTAGCAAAACTCAATATGACCATTACGGAGGTGCGCGCGGGGCTAGATGTATTTAACAGCATGACCGCGACGCGAGCTATCGACGATTTTGTGGATGAGCTTAGTAACTGGTACGTGCGGCGCAATCGGCGGCGCTTCTGGAAGGGTGCGATGGACACCGACAAGATAGCGGCGTATCTCACCCTGCATGAGACCTTGGTTACACTGACGCGGCTAATGGCGCCGTTTACGCCTTTTATCAGTGAAGAGCTGTATGGAAATCTAGTGTTGTCCATCGACAA
Organism: Firmicutes bacterium UBA994; assembly: GCA_002292025.1. GTDB lineage: Bacteria > Bacillota > UBA994 > UBA994 > UBA994 > UBA994. The sequence continues at coordinate 4,036 of DBBC01000142.1, read as the reverse complement.
GGAAGCTCCGATCAGCGTGCATATGAACAGCTATCCCGTAGCCGAAAACTCGCTGCTAGACTCTGCCTTAATCGCCGAGATGTCGCTGGTGCGCGACATTGTTTCGCTCGGCCGTGCCGTGCGCAACAAAGCGAATGTAAAAGTGCGCCAGCCCGTGAGCGAGCTGTATTTCGTCAAACCGGGCAGGGTGGAATTGCGCCCTGAGGTTTTGGCTTTGGTGCACGATGAGCTAAACGTGAAGGTAGTTACCGCCGCAGTCGACACCACACGCTTCGTCACCTATAGCGTTAAGCCCAACTTCCGCCTCTTAGGGCCTCGCTTTGGCAAGGATGTGCAGGCGCTGGCAAAGGCGCTGGGGGAAGTGGAGCAGGCGCGCCTCGCTGATGCGGTGACACAGAACAAGGCCTTATCGGTTGAACTAAACGGTACGCTTGTGGTGTTGGAACTAGCGGATTTAGACGTGCGCGCCCAGGAGCGCGAAGGCTTCCAAGCCGAGTCGTCAGCCGGATTAACCGTGATTATGGACCTCACACTGACCCCGGACCTCATCGAAGAAGGCTTAGTGCGCGAGTTGGTGAGCAAACTACAGGCCATGCGCAAAGAGGCCGGCTTTGAAGTTGAGGACAAGATCGTCATATCTCTTAGTGGCGACGCGGCAGTCACGAACGCCGTTGCTAATTGGAGGCAGTATGTGCAGGACGAACTCCTAGCCACGCGCATCTTGACGGAGCCACTAGGCGACGCCTACGCGCGTGACTTGGAGATCAACGGCTACGCGGTTACTGCTGTCATAAAGAGATAAATGACGGAGTCGAGCCTTTCCGCACCGATAGCTGCGTATTTGCGTGAGTTAGGCTATAGCGTACGCGCAGAAATAGCGCACTGCGATCTCATAGCAGTGCGCGGCAACGAAATAGTCGCAGTCGAGCTAAAGCGCTCTCTCAACCTGACCGTACTGGCGCAGGCAGCGCGGCGGCAACAAATGGCGGATAGAGTATACATAGGTGTGGCACGTCCGCGGCAGAGTATGCGTAGCGCTCGCTGGCGCGGGGTACTCCAACTCTTGCGGCGGCTGGAGATGGGGTTGTTGTATGTCGATCTCAGGCTTAGCCCCCCGCGCGTGGAAGCGGCACTCGAGCCGGCGCACCATGCGCTAAAGCGCAAGAGCAAGGCGCGTCAAGCCGTGCTGCAAGAGGTGGAAAATCGCAGCCTTGACCTTAATGTGGGCGGTTCAAGCCGGCGCAAGCTGATGACTGGTTATCGCGAAAACGCATTGCGCATAGCGTTTCTATTGGAGCGGCACGGGCCGCTTTCAGCCAAGCGTTTGCGTGAACTTGGCACCGACGCCAAAACATGGTCCACACTCCATCGCAATGTGTATGGCTGGTTCGCGGTTCACACACGTGGTGTATATGGCTTAACTGAGAGTGGGGATGCGGCTCTGGCGCTCTATCCGGAACTCCTCGCGCTGTGGGCTGAGGGTATGCCGCCAAGCGGCTAGAATAGGTCTGCTGTGCTAAGGTACCTTTCGCCAGAGTCAGGTAAAATCGTGACAATTACACTCCCTTCCGGCATTGCGCGGGCGACGGCTAATGACGCGCAGACATTAGTGCCGGAAGAGATACCGACAAACAGACCTTCTTCCCGCGCTAAACGGCGCGTCATGGCATAGGCCTCCTCACAACTGACCATGACCACTTCGTCGTAGACCGCAGTATCGAGGATCTCCGGAATAAACCCGTCACCGATACCCTGTTGTTTGTGGCTGGAGATTACGCCGCCGGAGAGAATAGCCGCTTGTGTAGGCTCCACAGCTATGACTTTGATGCCGGGGTAGGCCGTCTTTAGCTGCTGCCCCGCACCGGTAATGGTGCCGCCCGTGCCGATAGCCGCGACAAAGGCGTGAGGCACAACGTCTTCTAGCTGCCGGATAATCTCCGTAGCGGTCTGATTGCGGTGAACGCTGGGGTTGGCGGGGTTGATGAACTGCCCGGCCAGTACGCAGCGCGAGTCCTGTCGCAAGAGCTCGTGCACCTTGGCTTCGGCGAAACCAAAGGTCTCGGTAATGTCTTTGCCCACCGGTGTCAGGATAATCTCCGCGCCAAAGCTGGCCATAATGCGCCTACGCTCCTCGCTCATGCATTCCGGCATGACAATCGTGCAACGGTAGCCCTTTACCGCCGCCACTAAAGCGAGGCCAATGCCTTGGTTGCCGCTGGTGAACTCCACGATGATTGAATCCGGTTTTAATACGCCCCGCCGCTCTGCGTCCTCAATCATGCTCAGGGCGGTGCGGGTCTTAATGCTGCCACCCGGATTCTGGCTCTCTACTTTGGCGAGAATGGTGCGATTCAACGCAGAAGTCACTCGGTTTAACTTCACCAGCGGGGTATTACCTATTGCTTCTAGGATGGAATGCGCGATTGTCATTTTACTCCTCCAATTCCTGTTATAGGGTTACGTTCGCTACGACAGTCACATGAATCTTAAGTTTCATCATCAGAGTTGGCCGCTTCGAGCGGGAGCGGTCTTTCTATGGCGCTCAATTCTTGCACAGTGCGCAGTGTCCTGTTTATGGCTCGAGTGCGCTTGCCGACGATCTCCCCCAGAGTATGGTCCGCAGTCTGGATTTGCTTGTGAGCTTTTTCCAGCATTGCGCTAAACTTGGCGAACTCCGCCTTGACCGCCCGCAGTGTGTCCCACACTTCTTGCGAACGCTGCTCGATAGCGAGCGTTCTAAAGCCCATCTGCAGTGAACTAAGAAAAGCCGACAACGTTGTCGCACCCACGGCCGTGACCTTATATTTGTCTCGCAGTTCCTCAAACAGGGCAGCGTTTTGTATAATCTCAGCGTATAGGCCCTCGGTCGGCAAAAACATCAGCGCAAACTCCGTAGTTTTGGGCGGAGAGATGTATTTGTCCGACATGTCTTTAGCGAACGTGCGGATCTTTACGGCCAAGGATTTGCGCGCCTCATCGATGGCTGCCTTATCTTCGGCGTCAAGCAAGCGGTTGTAGTCCTCAATCGGGAACTTAGAGTCTATGGGCAAAAGCAGCGGCGTATCGCCGGTGCCGGGCAACTTAATAACAAACTCCACTCGTTTGCCATCGCTGATTTCTACATTGGTGTCATACTGGCTAGGTGCGAGGATGTCCGAGAGCAGTTTTTCGAGCCTTACCTCGCCGTAGGTGCCGCGCTCTTTGACGTTGATAAGTGCATTTTTTAGACTCTTGGCATCAGCGGCGAGGTTTTTCATCTCACCTAATCCCTGTTGCACGCTATCTAATTGCTTGCTCACTAGCTCAAAGGACTGGGCGAGGCGTACTTCCAGCGTTTTCTGCAGTTTTTCGTCGACTACGGCTTGCATCTGCTCTAGCCGCTTCTCGTTGCTCTCCTGCAGCGACTTCATTCTGCTTTCCAACGTGGCGTTTACTTTGTCTATGTTCTCGGTGTGTCCGCGCTGAATCGACTGCAGCCGTAGGTCCAGTTGTTCTGCAAAGTGATGTAGTTGCCGGTTGGTTTCCTCACGGTTGGATTGCAGCGTCTTCTGTGTGTGCTCCTGAAACCCTTGCATTTGTCTGGTTTGCTCTTCTCGGCTTACCGTCAAGGTATGATGAACGCTGTCCTGTATCACGCTAAAGCGCCGAAATTGCTCGGTTGCGCCTTCCGCGATTTGCCGCGCCACGCTGCCCTGCTGTTCTTCATTGTTGCGTTTGAGCAAGGCAATAATTTCACTCAAATCTGCCTTACGCTTGCCAAGTGACAACACCGCAACAAGGACCAGAAGCAGCCCAATAATCGCTAGGTAGTAAGCCGTTGCCGCGTCCATTTCTAGCCTCCATTTCTGACGTGAATGCTATAGCTTAAGACTTGATAACACCCCGCCTTTGGCAACGTGTGTTTCTGTACAGCGACTGTGGTCAAAACAGCACGGTCTCTTTTTGCCCGCCCGCAGCATATCGCCAGCGCTTTGCACGCGTTTCTGTCGTGTGGCAGGTGCCGTGGTGGAACGAATCCAGCGTATCCATGCCCATT
>DBBC01000130.1 GCA_002292025.1 Firmicutes bacterium UBA994 | reverse complement strand
GGACGCGAGGAGGTATTGTATTATGCAGGAGTCACAGGTCTTAAAAATCGGCAAGAAGGCATTCTTAACGACGGCTGCAATTACCTTGAGTTTGATGATCTTGTCAGGCCTTCTCACTTGGACTGTCCCTTCCGGTCGCTATGAACGCGATATCGTCGACGGCATAACCATGATCCGTCCTGATTCATTCCGGTATGTGGAGAAGGTGCCGCTGCCGGTGTACCGCTGGTTTACCGCGCCGGTGGAAGTGCTGTGGTCGGAAAACGCGCCGATAATTATTGTCCTCGTCCTGTTAATCGTTTTCATCGGCGGCGGATATGCTATTTTAAGCAGAGTAGGCGTCTTTCACGAGATTATCTCAAAGATCGTGCACCGCTACGGCTCTAAACGCTACCTCTTGGTTTGCGCGGTTTCGCTGGCATTTATGCTCTTTGGTTCGTTGCTGGGGATGTTTGAGGAAATCGTCCCCTTGATCCCAGTGGTAGTGATTTTGTCCTACACCATGGGCTGGGACGCATTGCTGGGGCTAGGCATGAGCCTGTTGTCCGCTACTTTTGGTTTCTCCGTGGCCATCTCTAACCCTTATACGGTCGGCGTGGCACAGCGCTTGGCGGGACTGCCGGTATTCTCGGGTCTATCCTTCAGGCTGGCTGTTTTTGCAGTGCTTTATGCCATACTTTGCGTTTTCCTAGTCGGTTACGCTAAGCGGCTGGACAAAAACCCGCGCCTTTCGTTAGTTTACGAGGAAGACGCGGAAAATCGGGCGCGCCACGCCACGACATCGCCTGTCTTGCCCGCCACTGTCGCCGCACAAACTTTGGCAGAGGCGCAAGCAGTAAAACGAGCTACTACTTGGTTTCTCGGCTGTGTCGGCGCCATTTTGATCGTAATTTTAATGGCCACACTAGTGGAAGGCTTCTCTGCCTTTTCTCTGCCGGCTATTGCTCTGATCTATCTGGTGGCCGGGGTAGGCGGAGGTTTGCTCGGCGGTCTTTCGTGGCGGGACACGGCGGCAACCTTTGGCAAAGGGGTAGCCGGCATTGCGCCGGGGATCGTGCTTATTTTGATGGCCATGAGCGTAAACTACATTATTACCCAGGGCGGCATTATGGACACCATTGTGTTTAGAGCCTCGGGCCTACTCTCCGACCAAAGCCCGGTCACTTCGTCCTATATTATTTACGGCCTAGTGCTGGCTATGAATTTCTTCATTGGCTCGGCTTCGGCTAAAGCTATGCTGCTTATCCCCATAATTACGCCGTTAGCCGACCTGATCGGGCTGACGCGCCAAACCATGGTGTTGGCTTTTTGCTTCGGGGATGGCTTTTCTAACGTGCTTTATCCGACCAACCCCGTGCTGCTCATCTCCTTAGGCCTGACCACGGTCAGCTACGTGAAATGGTTTAAGTGGATTATAATGCTGCAGCTCTTGGTGCTCTTGGTGACCGCGGCTTTCTTAGCGCTGGCCGTGCTGATTGGCTACGGGCCTTTCTAGATGAGAATACTACACACATCGGACTGGCATTTGGGCCGTATCTTCCATGGTGTGCATTTGACAGACGACCAAGCCTACATACTAGACCAGTTTGTTCGTCTTGTCAGCGATGTAAGGCCGGACGCAATCTTAATCGCCGGGGACATCTATGACCGCGCTATTCCCCCTACTGAGGCCGTTGCGCTGCTGGATGATGTCCTCACCCAGATTGTCATGGACCACAAAGTCCCCACCATAGTGATAGCCGGTAATCACGACAGCCCAGAACGGCTGGGCTTTGGCACCCGCCTGCTGGCCCGTCAAAAACTGCATGTTTTTGGCCAGCTAACCCTAGGTCTCGCCCCGTTAGTGTTGCATGACGTTCACGGCCCGGTGTATTTTTGTCCATTGCCCTATGCGGAACCGCCGGTGGTCAGGGAACGGTTAGCAGTACAGGAGGCGACCGACCACAACCTAGCCATGTTAGCGATAGTTAATCATTTTTCCGCTCAGATACCGCCGCGAGTGCGCAGGGTTGCCCTAGCCCACGCCTTTGTATCCGGCGGCAAAGAAAGCGAATCGGAACGGCCTCTCTCGGTGGGCGGTACCGGGACAGTCGCCGCATCATGTTTTCACGCATTTGACTACGTGGCGCTCGGTCACTTGCACCAGCCGCAGAGCGCGGGTGGAGAGCACATTTTTTATGCCGGCTCCCTCATGAAGTACTCTTTTTCTGAGGTGTCGCAACGCAAAACAGTCGCGCTGATAGAGATGGACGGCACGGGCAGCCTCCGGCGCGAAGAGTTTTATCTCACTCCGCGCAGGGATGTGCGGTGTCTCGGGGGCTATCTGCAGGACATTCTCGCGGAGCCGCGCCATGAGGACTACCTGCTGGTCACCTTGAAAGATACCGGCGCCATCTTTGATGTAATGGGGCAGCTGCGCGCTGTTCATCCTAATGTTTTGCAGGTCGGTAGGTCATTCTTGGCAGAGGGGGGCAAGCTGCGCGGGCCAGGCTCGGATCATCGCCGCATGAGCGAACTGGAACTATTTTCGTCGTTCTTTGTGCAGGTCACGGGTGAGGAACTGTCAGGAGCGCAGACCAAGGTCTTTACCGATACGGCAGAGGCAGTCAACTTGAAAGCGCGTGAGGTGCAGGCATGAAACCGATTACGCTTTCCATGCAGGCCTTTGGGCCTTATGCCGGAGTGCAGACGCTCGATTTCACTGAGCTTGGGCATCGCACCTTTTTCTTGATCCACGGCCCGACGGGCTCCGGTAAAACCACCATTCTGGACGCCATGTGTTTTGCCCTGTATGGCGACACCAGCGGAGCGGAGCGAGACGGCAAGCAGATGCGCAGTCACCACGCCGACATAACACTGCCAACAGAAATAGCTTTTGATTTTGCCATAGGAAGTGATTATTACCGCCTTAGGCGCAGTCCCGAGCAGGAGCGCCCGCGGGTCCGTGGCGGGGGCACCACTACTGTCAAAGCTGAGGCCACCCTATGGAAAAGAACCGGCATTACCAGCCAAGAAGATGGCCTAGTGCTGCAAACCGGATGGAGCAAGGTTACCGAGGCGGTGGAGAAACTGCTCGGCTTTAGGAGCAGCCAGTTTCGGCAGGTGGTGATGCTGCCGCAGGGAGAGTTTCGCAAGCTGTTGATCGCTGATTCGCGCGATCGCCAATCCATACTAGAGACCCTCTTTAGGACTGAGTATTATAGCCAAATTGAAGACGCGCTGAAAGAAGCGGCCAAGGCAGTCCATAAAAAGCTGGAGGAGGTTTCCGCACAAAAGCGCTGGGTCTTACAGGAGGCCAAGGCCTCAAGCGACGAGCAGCTCCAGGCGCGCTATGCTGCCGACAAAGAGCAATTGACAACCATAGCGGCGGAGATTGCGGCAGCACAAAGGGTCGTTGCGGAAGCGCAGCAAAAACTAACCGCGGGCCAGCTAGCTAAGGATAGACTTGACGAGCAGAGACTTGCCCACAGCGCACTGGCGGAGGTTGAGGGGAGAACGAGTGAAATAAATGCGCTGCGCCCGCAGCTGGCGAAAGCCAAGCAAGCAGCAGGCCTACTAGAGGCGGAGGCGTCGCTGACGGCGAGAAATAATGAGGTAAGTCATGCCCTGCAATATCTGCATGAAAAGAATGAGCGGGCCAGCGTCGCCGGAGAGGGCAAGCAAGCGGCCGACCGTGGGCTGGCCATGGTAACAGCCAAAGAACCAGAACGGGAGGAGGCTCGGCGCCAAGTTACCCGACTGGAAGAGATGACGGATAAGGTCGCCGCTCTGATTAGTGCCGGTCGGGCGGAGAAAGATTTGGCCCAAGCGGTGCTGCAGGCGGAAAGGCGCGCAAGTGAAGCAAAAGACAGACTGGCTTGTCTGCAAGGCAACATCGAGGCCAAAACCACATCCCGGGACAAGGCACTAGAGCAGGCTGCCCATGCCGCTAGGTTGGAGGGGGAAGCCAAACAAGCGGCGCAAGCGAGCGGTAAGCGGCAGGCGCTTGAGCAGGCGCGAAAAGAACTGCAACTGGCAGAACAGCAACTGCTTTCGGCACGGCAGAGCGCCGAGGCGACTGAAATTAGTTTTCAGCAGGCGCAACATGAGCTATCCCTGATGCAAACGGCATGGCATGAGGGGCAGGCGGCCATTATGGCCAAACACTTGACGACTGGTAGGCCCTGCCCCGTCTGCGGTTCGATGGAGCATCCCTGCAGAGCAACAAGCGCAGCCACGCTCCCCTCGGAAGCAGACTTGAAGGCCAAGCAGCAGGCGCTGCACAAACTGGAAGCAGTTAAAGAACAGAAAAGGGCCTCGCTCAGCGAAGCCAATACCCTAGCCAAAACGACCGCAAATAGGGTCCATGACTTAGCGGTAGAACTAGGTGAGCAGGCTGACATCCACCTGCAATCAATCATGCGGATTGCGCAAGAAGCACAACAGGCTTGGGCATTGGCCAAGCAAGCAGTTCAGACCGGTCCCGCACTGAATGCGGAGCTGGATGCATTGAGAGAAGAGGAAAAGGCTGCAAGAAAAGAGGTAGAGCTTAGCGGCAACGCCCTACAAGCACAGAGCGGCGCACTGGCGGCTGCGCGCGCCACTTGGATGGAGCGCGAAGTTCAAGTGCCTGCACATCTAAGGGACCAAGCGGCTCTTAGCCGGGAACAGCGCGTCGCCAAAGAGCAAAAAGAACGCCTCATCGCGGAACTTGAACAAGCTAAGGCCGCCGCGGACGCAAGCGCACAAGCGTTAGCCACGGCCCAGTCTGCCGCGATAGAAGCCGACAGCGCATTAGTCACTGCTAAGCAACGAGCGGCACAGGAGGAACATTCCTTCCGCGAACGGTTGTTGGCAGCGGGATTCAGTGCACTGGAGGAATACAAAGCTGCCAAGCGGCCGCCAAAGGAAATTCAGTCCATGGAGTCTGCCATGCAAGACTTTGGCGACAAACAGAACGCCGCTAGGGAACGAGTGGCTCGGGCCACCGCGAATGCACAGGGTCTGGTGGAGCCTGACATAGTACAACTGGAGGTCGCGTGCAAAAACGCCCAAGCCAAGAAAGACCTCCTGCTCACCCAGAGTGCAGAGCTGCAGTCCCGGATGAAGCAGGAGGATAGCTGGATTAAGAACCTAGCCGCGCTTAGCGCGGAGTTCGCGGGGTTGGAAGCGCGCTATGCCGTTTTGGGCCAAGTTTCGGATGTGGCTAACGGCAAAAACCAGTTCGGTATGACTTTCCAACGGTTTGTCTTGGGGGCGTTACTAGATGAAGTCACCTCTGCCGCTACCAAGCGGCTACAGATGATGAGCCGCGGCCGCTACCACCTGCAACGAACTATGGATCGAGCGCGAAGAAACGCGGCTGGCGGGTTGGACCTTGAAGTTTTCGATAACTATACTGGGATTGCGCGCGCTGTTACAACCCTGTCGGGGGGAGAAACATTCCTCGCTTCGCTTTCCCTAGCCTTAGGGCTGGCTGATGTGGTCCAGAAGTACTCCGGCGGCATTCACCTCGACACCATATTTGTCGACGAGGGCTTTGGCACCCTCGACCCGGAATCGCTAGACTTTGCCATCCGCGCCTTGCTGGATTTACAGAAAGGCGGTCGTCTGGTGGGTATTATTTCCCACGTGCCTGAGCTCAAGGAATGGATCGACGCTAGGCTGGAAGTCCGCACCACAGACAGGGGCAGTACGGCAAGTTTTGTGTTGTCGTAGGCAGCACCCTTTCAGTGAACCGCACCAAGCGTTCTGCCAAAAGCTGTATAAAGTCCTCGTGTTCACATCAATACGGGTCGATGTGAGATTCTCGGTTAACTTACATCGGATGCTAGTGGACGTTATAGGTTAGCGGTAAGAGTGGATCGCTGCCAGTAACTTGTAGTGTGCGCCTTGATACTCATGTGCCAGACTGACTACGCATATAGTATCAACTATGTCATAGCAACCTTCTTGTGGGAACTGAGCGAGAAAATCTTGGTCGGTGACTCTCATGTAGCGGTATTTATTGCCACCCCAATAGAAACACGCAGTGTGTCTGACATCCTCCTGGGGACTCCATCTCTTCACTTCCAGCCGCAATCCACAGAGTTGCACCAAGCGTAGTGAGTATCGCTTGTGCGCTGGGAGCTTTGTGACTACGTCAGACCGAAGCTTCCATTGCACATCATGGAAAAGGTAATCGTCTGGGTAGAGGATGTCTGTTGCGAGGGTCCACACATCGCGAGCAGTTAGTCGGCCGGCACACTCCCAATAGAACTGGGGGTCATAAAGATAGTTCTCTGGCTGGAAGTGGTTAGGAAACTTCCCCAGCAGACTGACTCGCACCACGTCGAACGGTTGCGCAAATGTGCCGCCTTCGTACCGCATGTCATGTAGAGGCACCGCATTTCGCACTGAGTCATCATTAGAGCAAAGCCTTACCCACTCCCGAGTATTAATGTCTATGCCGGCCACACAGTAGTTCCCCCACATCTTGGACTTGGTTAACAGGACGATCTCCCTCTCCAAAGACGCCACCTCTTTACAGATGAACTATCTCCCATTCCTCGCCGCCCATCAGGCCTCGTACGTGCTCAACCACTAATCGTCTGTGACAGTTTTCGGCAGTTGCTTCACTACAGAGAAAGCATGCCC
>DBBC01000018.1 GCA_002292025.1 Firmicutes bacterium UBA994 | reverse complement strand
CAGACACATATGCGTAAAGCGAAGGCGAGCAACGCAGTGCTGCCCGTGACTGCGTTCAGGCCAGCAGAAGTGCTGCTTAGCCGGGGCGGCCGCCGCTACCGCACTTCACAAGGGGAGGAGGTGCCGCTAAACAACAGCCGCGTTAGACTCGTGATACCCTCCATGGGTGAGTTTGGCGTTCGCCTGATAGCAGCGATTTTTCGCTACGCAGGCATCGCAGCCATATCTTTGCCCCCTGCGACCGATGCCGACCTGCAGCGCGGCAAAGAGTACTCCACCTGCAAAGAGTGCTTGCCCCTGATACTGACCATGGGCTCCCTTTATAACTATCTAGATGGACGCCCCAAAGATGAGTTGACCGTTTATTTTATGCCTAGCACGGGCGGCTCCTGTCGCTTTGCCCAGTACAACGTGCTGACGCGGAACCTAATTCTCAAGCAGCGCATAGAAAATCTCGCGGTGATGTCCCTCACTTCTCAGAACAGCTATGGTGGGCTGGGGATAAAGTTTACATTGCGCGGGTTATGGGCCGCTACCATCTCTGACGTTTACGAAGAAATTCGCGCCGCTGCGCTTACTTTGGCTACAGACCGCCAAGTAGCGAAAACCGTTCTCGCTCAAGGTGAGGCACTGGTAGAAGAAGCGATTGCCACAGCCGACTGGGCAGGAATCAAACGAGCGCTACGGGCGGTTGTCGCCCTGCTTAAATCGATCCCGCTATCAACCAACTTAGCAGACGCGCCAAAAGCCGCCATTATCGGCGAGATCTACGTGCGCCGGGACGGTTTCTCGCAGCGCTACCTAGTCGACCAACTAGCCGATAAAGGCGTAGTCGGGCTGATGGCGCCCATTGCCGAGTGGCTATACTACACAAATTACCTGTCTAAGCATGGGCTGCGTGGCAAGACTGGCTTATTAAAGCGCATTGGTTGCAGCGGTAAAGCCTTGGCCATGGAGTACTACGAGAAGGCGATTAAGGACATTCTTGTGGAGTCAGGGTTGTACGACTATCACTTGCTCGACATCCGCCACCTAGTCGAGAGCGTATCTGACCTGATTAGCCCCGAGTTGACGGGGGAGGCCATACTGACGCTCTCCTGTGCCTTAAACGACATTATCGACCGTGTGGACGGTGTGATATCGATTGGTCCGTTTGGCTGCATGCCGGCGCGCATCGCCGAGGCCATGATCAAACAGACCATCGATGTGGAAAAACCGCGTCTGACTTCTGCTGCAGGTTTAACCAAAGAAATAATGGCCAGACATCCGCATCTGCCGTTTCTCAGTATTGAAAGCGACGGCAGTCCTTTCCCGCCGGTCATTACCGCCTCTCTGGAAAGCTTCGTGCTACAGACCAAACGCGTACAACGGACACGCCGCAGCATAAGTCTCGGTCACGCCGGAAGCTAACGTGTCCACCAGCCGCCTAGGAGCAGCCCGTAGTAGTGCCACAATCTAAACACACTTTGCACGTGCCATTGACGACCATGCGAAAGCTTGAACAATAGTGGCAGGTAGCGTGGTACAGTTTGACGCCGTTAGCCTTAGCATGGCTGATAATGTCGGCAGTCGCCGCAATCGGCGGCTCTTGTGGCGTAGCTTCGGGCTTTACCTGTATGCGTGTGTAATCCCCCAGCTCAATTTCTATGACTTTAGAAATAAGGTCGGAGATTGAGCTGGCCGCTTTAATGTAGGGGTGGCGGGAGACTAACCCGTAAGGCTCATACTTCTGCCCACGCAACATACGGGCAATGTTCTCTGCCGGAATATTGTACTGCAGCATCACCGATATGGTCTTGGACAGCGAATTGAGCAACCCCGTGATCAAGCTGCCCTCGCGGTCTGTAGTCATATATATCTCCGCGATGCGGCTTTGCGCGTTACGGTTGACGGTGATGTAGAGCTTAACGTCTTCGATTTGCGCGGCATGGGTGCGCCCCGTTCTGATACCGGTTAGCTTCTCACGCCGCGAGGCAAGGGACGCTTTTTCTTGGCCCCAAAGTTTCTCTTGCGCGTCACGGGCATAAGCCAGCAGCGCGTCATAGGTTAGGTTTTCTAACCCTAGTTCCCCATGTGCTTGATCAAGATTGCTGTTTAGCGGCTGTGCTATCTTCGAGCCGTCGCGGTACAGCGTGATGCCTTTTACTCCCAGTTGCCACGCCATGATATGTACCGCCTTAAAGTCATCGACCGTCGCTTCGCGCGGCAAGTTTACCGTCTTAGAAATAGCCCCGGAAACCAGAGGCGAGAGAGCGGCCACCATCCGCACGTGCCCCTCCGGGGCGATAAAGCGCTTGCCGCTGCCGTTGACGTTGGCGGTATCAAAAACGGCATGGTGCTCTTCGCTTAGATGCGGGGCACCTTCCACTTTACCGTCTACGAGCTGCCCCTCGGACTGGCGCCCGATATATGCTAGGATATCGCTCACCTGCTCGGCGTTGTATCCCAGCTGCGACAGAGCCACACCTATCACTGGGTTAACTAAGGTCATCATCCCGCCGCCCACTAGCTTTTTGTAAGCGACGTGCGAAAAAAACGGCTCAATGGATGTGGAGGCGCAATCCATAGCAAAAGATATTGTCCCGGTCGGGGCCACTACCGACACTTGCGCATTACGATACCCATATAATTCCCCTAGGGCATAAGCATCCCGCCAACACTCTATCAGCCCGCGAGAGATTTCCTCCTGATTCATGCTAAGGAGCAGAGCGTGGTCAACTCGCACAGGCTCATAATGCAAACCTGTGCAGTTGCCATCAATTGCCCCCGCCACTATCGCGTGGTTGCGAATTATACGCAGCATACTGTCGCGGTTAAGGGCATATTTTTCAAACGGCCCCACTGTGTTAGCCATCAGCGCCGACACTCTGTAGCTTTCCCCCGTGATAATGCCCATCAATGCGGCGCCTAAGTTACGCGCTGCGGGGGAGTCGTATGGCAAGCCAAGAGCCATCAGAAGCGCGGCCAAATTGGCCATGCCCAGCCCGGTGGCGCGAAACATATACGTGCGACGGGCTATATCTTCCGTAGGGAACTGCCCCCACACGATCGAGGCCTCCAGTATGAGCTGGTTTAGGGCAATCATATGACGAAAGCCGTCTAGGTCGAATTTGCCGCTGACCGTGTCATAGAACCGATACACGTTAAGTGAGGACAGGTTGCAGCTGGTGTCGTCGAGAAAGGCGTACTCGCCACAGGGGTTAGTCGAGTTAAGGCGGTTGTGCGGCGCGTTGAGTGCGCCGTCCTCGCCGGCAGGGCAAGTGTGCCAAGCGTTAAAGGTGTCCGTAAACTGCGGCGCGGGGTCAGCCACGCGGTGGGCAGAGTCGTTAAATAGATTCCATAGATGCGCCACAGGCACTTCCCGGTCGGCGCTCGCTTCTACCCGCCCTTTAAGCTGCACTGCCTGCGTCGGATCACTGGCAAGACGCAGGACTTTATGCATAAACTCGTCCGTCAACCGGATGGAGTTGTTAGAGTTTTGTCCTGAAACAGTTTCATAGGCCTCGCCGTCTATGTCAGCGGAGTAACCCATTTTCGCTAACGCGCGCACTTTCTCTTCTTCGCGCGCCTTCCAGACAATAAAGTCCTCGATCTCCGGGTGGTCGATGTCAAGGCAGACCATCTTAGCCGCGCGCCGCGTGGTACCGCCGGATTTGATGCCGCCGGCGTTGCGGTCCAGACCTTTGAGAAAGCTCATCAAGCCGGATGATACTCCACCGCCGGAAAGCCTCTCCCCTTTGGCCCTGAGAGGTGAAAAATTCGTACCCGTACCCGAACCGCCTTTGAATAGCTTAGTTTCCGTGACAAAATGCTCGGAGATCGAGTTCTTGCCCAAAAGCTTGTCCTCTATCGACAAGATAAAGCATGCCGACGCTTGCGTGCGCGTGTAATTGTCGGGCGAAGCGACGACTTTCCCGGCCTTGGGGTCGTAGTAATACATGTCATTAGAATTCCCGTTAATGCCATAAGCTAAGGCCAACCCGGTGTTAAACCACTGCGGTGAGTTAGGCGCAAACATCTGGTTGAGCAGACCGTAGACGACTTCATCGTAGAAAATCTCTTGCTCGTCTGCCGCTAATATCCCTTCCTCGATTAACGCTGCCGCCCAAAATGCCACCATGCGGTGCACGACTTGACGCAATGAAGTCTCGTGCCCGCCTCCCTCGCCTACGCCCGCTTTGCGAAAGTATTTGGAGGCAATTATATCTACGGCATTCTGCGAATAGTGTACAGGGAACAACAGCCCGCGCATATCGGT
>DBBC01000012.1 GCA_002292025.1 Firmicutes bacterium UBA994 | reverse complement strand
CTACAAGATGGTTATTGCCGGGTGCCTAATCGCTATGCCGTGGGTGACGGCCCTGACCATGGCAGGAGTTATGCAAGTGGAGGAGAGCGTATCTCTGCACCTAGCCGCATTGGGAGCCAATAAGTGGCAGGCCATTGGGCTAGTCGTTCGCGAGGCACGGCTTAGCGTTCTCGCCGCGGTGATGGCAGGTTTCGGTTCCGCCGTGGCGGAGGTAGGCGCGGCCATGGCCGTGGGCGGCAATATCCGCGGTTATACCCGCGTGCTGAGTACAGCCATCGTGCTGGAAGTAAACCGCGGTAATTTCTCCGTGGCGATCGCGCTCGGATTTATCCTGCTGACGTTGTCCTACTCGGTAGCGCTTGTGCTCACTGCCATGCAGCAACGGGGGCTTTGGCATGCTCAACGTTAAAGAAATTAACCTGAGCATTAACGGCAAAAAAATCCTCGCCGTACCCGAGTTCACTGTACGGCAAGGGGAGTTTACCGCCGTAATTGGCCCTAACGGGGCTGGCAAGAGTTCGCTCTTGCGGTCACTGGGCGGGCTTAATGCAGCCTATTTTCAAAGCTATATTTTAGATGGCAGGCCTCGCCGCCTCCCCGAGGATAGGTTATCGCTGACGCGCGCCTACTCACATGTGTTTCAAGCCCCGCTGCTCTTGTCCGGGAGCGTTCTTGACAATGTCAGCTTACCGCTCCGCTTGCGCGGCGTGAGCCGCAAGGAAGCAAAAAACAGAGCACTGCATTGGCTTACAATTGCACAAGCGGACCGTCTCGCCACCCGTCACCCGAAGACGCTCAGTGGCGGAGAGACGGCCCGCGTTATGCTGGCTCAAGCCTTAGTGACGGAACCGCGCATTGTGTTCTTGGATGAACCTTTCACTTATCTCGACGTAGAAGCGCGCGCCTACCTGCTGCGCCACCTGCGAGAGTGGCTGGCACTTACCGAAACTACCGGGGTCATGGTCACGCATGACTACAATGAAGTCGCGTTGCTGGCCGATCGACTGGTGGTGATGGACAGAGGCGTCATTGTGCAAGACGGGGCACCCTCTGTCATCCTTGCTGCCCCTGCCCTGCCCTTTCTGTGTGACTTTGTCAGCCTAGGGCGGGCTACATGGCGTCACTAGCATTATAGTTACCATCCACGAAGGACACTAAGAGCCGCCGTCAACGTAAACGGGGTTAAGTTGTTACTTGGGACGTATAAGCACGAGCGGGGTGCTCTCACTGCCTTGCCCGGCCGGATTATCCCGCAGCATGGCCGCTAATTCCGCGTGGCTGAAACCAATATTGTCGGAATGCCCGAGCACAGTTACACCTAGGTCATTAGCGTCGACAATCATACAGTCCATCCCAAGGACAGCTTTAATCTCACGACATACCCCGCTTGGGTCTTTGGGCACCAGTACGCCCTTGGTGAGGTACCAGTCAAAGGCGTCCGCACAAAAGCCGTCGATGCCGGCAATACCGTGCCCGGCAACGATATAGAAGACGCCTTTGACGCCCAAGGGTCGCGTTATCGCAGCGCATGCCGCCGCCAGCAAAATGCGCGGCAGTCCGGCAAGGTCAATGGCGATTTGCATCTTATAGGGATTGCCCACCGATTCGCCAGCCGGGGTCATTTTGACAAAGCGGCTCAGGAACTTAGCCCAAAAGCTCAGCCGGATTTCGTTTATATCTAGGACCCTGTTTTGGCACAAGGCAATAACTTTTTCGCTGATGGACAGGATATCCCCCGCGCTATAGAGCGCGCCCACGTAAGTGCGGATGATGGCAAGGTAGTCCTCCCGCGGCGTAACAAAGTGTGTCCTGATGGCGTGGCGAAGAAAAGCTCTGCCGTTCACCGCAATCTCAACTTGCTTGTCCGGATTGGCGTAAAACTCGAGTACAACAGAGTTATTATCTGCCGTAAAGCTCGGGGAATCGAAGTGCTCGGAGTAATTCATACCAGCCCATATCTCCTTCTATGACGATCATCTACGGCGCACCGAAGGGGGAGTTAACAGTGCGAGGAGTTTGCCGTCTGCCCGTGCCACAAACAATGCATGGCGCCCTTCACTCAGCACCTGAATAAAGGCGATGCTCCTGCCGTCGGGCGACCACTGTGGTGCAAATTTGGGCCAAGTGTTTGCAGTAACCGCACGCGGATTCGTGCCGTCACGTTCGACGAGGAAAACCTCTACCCCTCCGACTGGGGATGGTGACTTTTGCACGTAGGCAATCTGCTTCCCGTTCGGAGAAAACCGCGGCGAGGAAGCGCGCATACCAGAAACGAGGGGCGTTTGACTGTAAGGCACCCTGTGAGCTAGGTAGATGTCCTGCGGCACAGGGACTATATTAAAGTTGATGTCTTCTGCCTGCCATGTGTCAAACACAACCAGGGGCATGGTCGGATGCAAATGACCGCTGGCGGCATTGCGCACCGGCCCACCCGTAGAAAGGCGTTTTGCCTCTAACGTGGCGACATCAGCTTCCCATAGGTCGTACCTAAAGGACCAGCTGTGGTTGTGGCCGTCATAAGTGCCCCAAAAATAAACCCTGTCAGACGCGCCGCTAAACCCTAGCAAACGGTTGGTATCCCCTTGGCTGACAATGCCAATGGTACGCCGCCGGCCCAAATCATACAGCAAAATGTCTTGCTCCACGTCAGAATGAGCATCGGCTGCACCAAAGACACGCTGGACAGCTAACAATTTCCCATTGGGCGAAAACATGGGTGAAGCGGGGTGCGCACCTGAGAAATCGATGTCAAGCTTTAACGTGGTGTTTGCGGCGCGTTCGTACAGCGCGACAAACCGCTCGCCCGCGGGCGTATAGCCTGCGTAGGCGACGAAGCGTCCGTCGGGACTGACGGCAGGGTCAAACTGCGCTTCTTCGCTGGGCTTAAGTGGCCTTGGCCATGTGCGCGCCCCCACCAGCCAGAGCTGCTGTTCACCCCCCACATCCTTGGCCACAATAATACCTTCATTCCTAGGCAGCCAAGCAAAGGAGGAAATCGTGAAAGTGTATGGTCCGGACGGGGGTCGCACCACCTGACAACCAGCCATCAGAACAAACAACACACCAAGCATCGTCAGACGTACGGCCTTCACGCTACACCTCCGATTAATGTTAAATCGCAGTCGCCAGTGGGTTCCTCACACTGACGCCCACTACGAAACATACACTAGCGCGGCAAGTCGGTGCGCACGGGCTCGCGTATTTGCTTAAGACTAGGCCCCCAGTATACAAGCCGTTCAATGTATCACCTCACTCGCCTTGACATGAAAAGTCTCCCCCAGAGTACTGACCATAAACTCACGCCGTGAACTGACGCGGCAAGGCTGCTGCCGCAATTTCTCTTCCTGCTCGCAGCGAAGCATGAGAGCCTTCTGATAGGTCACTGTCTCGAACCGGATCTTGTCACCGGACTTTAACTGCCCTAGCAGCGGTAAATCAGCGCCGATTACTGTGGCAATCTTCGGGTACCCCCCGACTGTCTGTCTGTCGGCTAACATCACTATCGGTTGTCCGCTCGGCGGCATTTGGATGCTGCCCGGTGCTATACCCTCACTCACAATAGCGGTGTCGGCCCGACGCATAAGGGGACTGCCCTGTAGCCGATACGCCATGCGATCTGATTCGACACCGACTTCGTACTCCCCTTG
The DNA here is from genome assembly GCA_002292025.1 of Firmicutes bacterium UBA994. GTDB lineage: Bacteria > Bacillota > UBA994 > UBA994 > UBA994 > UBA994. Next base: position 16,025 of record DBBC01000012.1, on the reverse strand, counting down.
CTCAAGCAAAAGCACTGCTTCGCGCGAAAAGAGGTCATCCTGCGGCCCCGACATAACACGTACTGTATTGACTGCCAAAGGCAACGGCGCAAGCAAAGACTTTGGCACAAAACACCCGGCCAGCAGAGCGCGCTCTTCGCACTCACCCACCGGCACCGTATCCCCCGTACGCAGCGCACGCCCGTCCAAGCCCCCCACCTGCCCGCGTAAGAAAGTCGACCGGCTGCCCATCACCTGCGGCACAGCTAAGCCCCCGGCGACGGCGAGGTAGGCGCGCGCGCCGCGCACGGCGACACCGCAAGTTAACTCGTCCCCCGGCGCAAGACAGACGGCCTCCCACTGCGGCACAGGCCTTCCGTTTACCGCTACCGTAAATACTCCGCCCGTCACTGCGACCAGTATGTGCGCGTTCGCCCGCAGGGAGGGGCCGTGCAGGGTCATCTCCAACGCGGCAAGACATCGGTCATTCCCCACTAGTTTGTTAGCCCATTGCAGTGAGTAGGTGTCCATGGCCCCGGACACAGGTACGCCAAACGCCTGCAAGCCGTCCCGTCCGCAGTCCTGCACTGTGGTCAGCAACCCTCCCGCAAGGACAGAAAGCGTTTTCATGCCGTTACCAGAGCCTCCTGCGTTACCGGCGGCACATATTTGCCCGCGGCCACTTCTGCCGCGATGTGCGCGTACTCATTGAGCGCGACCTGCTTAAAGCGTACCCTTTGCCCGGCTCTGAGCAGTACCGGCGGCGACATCTCCGGCCTGTACAGCCTGAGCGGCGTGCGGCCTAACAGATGCCAGCCGCCCGGGCTCTCCAGCGGATAAATACCTGCCTGCAGTTCCGCTATGGCCACGGAACCGGCGGGAACTTTGGTGCGCGGCATTGCCAGCCGCGGTACGCACAAACGTCGGTCTAATCCGCCAAGATATGGGAAGCCAGGCATAAAACCCATCATGTAGACGGTATATACAACCTGCGCGTGGCGCGCGATTACTTCCTCCGAGGTCAGTCCTACCCTGCCCGCCACGGTTGACAAATCAGGGCCCCACTCCCCGCCATATAGCACGGGAATCTCTATCGTCTCATGCACCTGCGGCTCTGCGGCGTCACCCGCATGTAAGTGCTCGGAACAATGTGCGATGAGTGTTTCCAGCGGTAGCACCAGCGGGTCGTAAGCTACCAGCAGTGAGGCGTAAGCCGGCACACTTTCTACCAGTCCCACAAGGGGGCATGCCTTCAATCGCCAGTCTAGCGCATGTACCGCTTGGTTAACCACAGGGTCAACCGCTTGTCCAAACTCCACAATCAGGTGACTCTCGCCCGCTGACAGAAAGCGCACCATTTCTCAGTCCCCACCCGGCAGACTAAATACAACGCCAGCCTCACCCAGCACTGTCCGCAAAGTGTGCACAAAATCCACGGCCCGCGGGTTGTCTCCATGCACGCAGATGGTATCGACGGCTATGGCGACCCGTTCGCCGGTGACAGCCGTGACAAATCCTTGGGTGACAATGTCTAACGCTTGCCGAGCCGCCATGTGCGCATCCAGATACACAGCATTTGGGCTGCTACGCGGCACTAAGGTGCCATCAACCTGATAGGCGCGGTCGGCAAAGGCCTCGCGTGCCACTTTCAGTCCTGCCTCGAGCCCCGCCTCGATGATTTTTGAACCATGCAGGCCCACCAATAATAGCTCTTTATCCACATCTCTTACCGCTCGCGCCATCGCGCACGCCAACTTTAGGTCAATCGCAGCCGCATTATATAGGGCTCCGTGCGCCTTAACATGCGTAACTGACGTCCGCTGCGCCCGCGCTACGCCCAGCAGCGCCCCTATTTGATATACCATTATGTCATACGCTTCGTCTGGTGTGAGCCTTATCTGCCTGCGCCCGAACCCCGCCAAGTCGGGGTACCCCGGGTGCGCACCCACGCGCACACCATGTGCTTTAGCCAGAGCCACAGTTTTCTGCATAACCGACGGATCGCCCGCATGGAACCCACACGCTATATTGGCGCTGGTAATATACGGCATGATCAACTCATCCTGCCCCAACGTGTAGTGGCCAAAGCTCTCGCCCATGTCGCAGTTAAGGTCTACATGGGTCCGCGGCGTCAAGCTCAAATCCCCTTCTTAACTTGGTAGCCCATTTCCCGCGAAATGTCTTCCACACAGCGCGCCAAGTGCTTTATCATATAACCTAACTTTTCTTCATTGAAGCTGGCGCTTGGCCCAGCGAGGCTTATCGCTCCCACTACCTTGCGCGTATGGTCACGCACCGGCATGGCAATGGCAGAAGTTCCTTCAAAGAGCTCCCCTTGACTAAAGCAGTAGCCCAAAGAACGCTCCCGCTTGATACGCTCCTCTAGCTCGGCAATAGTCTTAGGAGTTTTGGGGGTAAAAGGCACAAGCGTGAGCTTGGGCAGGAGCTCTTGCAGATCTTTGTCCGGCAAAAAAGTAATTAGGCAGCGGGGGCAGGCTCCGGCATAAAGTGGCGCGCGCCTGCCGATGCGCGTATACATGCGCACGGCGTGGCCGGTCTCGCGCTTTTCAATGTACACCGCTTCATACCCGTCGCGAATGACTAGGTTGACGGCTTGATCCACCTTTATCAGCAACTCATCCATATGGGCTAGGGCTGCGTGGCGGATGTCTAAACGCTCAGTTACCGCGTTGGCCAGTTCAAGGAATCTTAATCCTAGGCAATAGGCCTTGCTCTTGTCGCGCATCAGGTAGCCGTTGGCTTCGAGTGTGTTCAGCATGCGCAAAGCCGTAGGCTTAGTCATGCCGGAGCACTCGGCAACGTCGCGCAGCGTCAGGCGCGGTTTCTCTAGCGTAAACAGCTCTAGGATTTTTAGACCTTTGTCGAAGGTAGTGGCAATGGCCATGTTCGTCCCTCCATCATTATGAAATCCGATCGTGAATTTTCGTTTTTTTGGAAAATCCATTTGTCGCATATTTAGTTCGGCAGTGCAATAAGAGATTCCTGCATATGTCGATACAGTGCAGGATGCATGAGCATTTACAATCCACAAAGAACACGAAGAAACACGTGCTTCGTGGATCATACAATTTCCCTAGCAGGAATTAACCTCTGCGAGCAGAACAAATGGTCTGTGGGCAGGAAAGTTTATCTAATAGTCTTGGAGGTGCGCAATGCAAATAGTCGTCTTCTCTGTGGGGGCGGATTCCTATGCCTTGGAGGCGCTGGCTGTGCAGGAAATACTGCGTAAACAGAAGGTGCTAGCTATACCCGAGGCCCCGGCACACATCGCGGGCGTCATTGACTTTCGCGGTGCAAATATTCCATTGGTTAGCTTGAAGAAACTCCTTGGACATGAAGCCGGAGCCGAATGTGAACAGGCCATAGTACTAACTGAGGGAGGGATGTCAGCCGCGTTCCAAGTAGATGAGGTCGAGGATGTCTTAACCCTAGCCAACGATGCCCTAGACACCGCATCTGCTACACTGGCAGGTTCAGCCAGTATAACTAAAGCCGTTGTCAAAATTAAGGAGCGTATGCTGGTGCTGCTCGATCCCGCGCAATTACTGGCAAGGGCCGTGAGCAACCAGTAGCAGCTCGAAACGATGTCTGCTACTTTGGCCTAATGGCTATGCCTTGGTACCCCAACGTCTGCCAGCGCTGTTTAAAAGCTCCTCGGTCAAACCTGCGCAGCGTACCCGTCCAAGGGTCATTAACCAGCACGCTAGTTTCACTAAACCCGACCAGCAGCATCACGTGCGCATTCCCGTTCCAGTGAAACACCTCGCCCTGCGGAGTAATCCAGCTGTCGGCGCGGCGCACAGGCAAGTTAGAAATAGTCCCCCACACAAGGACTGGGTTACCCGCACGTACCATGGTTTCGTAATCTTCCCAAGGTCGTTTGGTCATGTTGACGACGCGGTCGCCAAACCAAGGTCCCAACATGCGCAGCAGCGGCTGATGGTACACGCCGAAGCTTTGACGATTGTAGGGGCTGCCGGCGAACATTTCCCGCGGGTCCGGACCGTGGAGCCTGCCGTCTCGCCAAAAGAGCGGACCTTGCGGCAGGAGTTTTATCCAGTCATCAACTGGCTTGTGCACGCCGTAGAATTGCGCCAGTTTAGCCAGCGCAACTACTTCACACCCGGTGGGCCAGCGCGGATGCTGCGAAAACAGAGGTGCGCCTTCGATGTATACGAGCGAGCCGATGACGCGCACACGGTGGTCAGCTTTGGGGGCCGCAGTTTGCGATAACTCTGCCGGGGCCTCGTGGCTAGGGGCCGCCGACTCGTCGCGCACATAGTGCCCGCCGCTTTCTGCGCTGCCTGTGTAGTACATGCCCACGAACACCAGAAAAGCGACAAGTATCCCTGTGAGCACTGCCAGTGCTAAATCAATAACCCTAAAACTAATCACCCCTTTTCTCCATTATTGCATCGGAGAAAAGGGGTGGAAACTTAATGATACTTGTGCAGTTACAGCTCCGCCATCATTGCCAGAAAGGCCTCCACCACGTTCGGAGCAAACTGGGCCCCGCTTCCGGCACGGATATTGTCAATCGCTTCTGCATGCGGCAGTGAGCTACGATAGCTACGTACGTTAGTCATGGCGTCATAAGCGTCCACCACCGAGATGATACGCGCCACCAAAGGTATGTTCTCTCCAGCTAGCCCGTAGGGGTAGCCGGTGCCGTCGTAGCGCTCGTGGTGATGCAAAATACCCTCCGCCACGTGGGCGAGTTCCACCGTAGCACCGGCGATGCGATACCCTATTTCGCTGTGCTTTTTCATGACTTCCCACTCTTCCGGCGACAGATGGCTAGGCTTGTTAAGAATATGGTCGGGCACGCCAATCTTGCCGATATCATGCAGTGTAGCCAAGAGAAAGATATCGTCCAGAGCGCTGCCTGTTAGGCCGAGCCGCTTGGCCAACCCTCGCGCTAATTCACCCATACGGTCACTGTGCGCAGTCGTGTCGCGCGTTTTTTCCTCTAGCGCTCGCATCAGACTCGTGATAAGTGAGCCGCGTACGCTCTTTCCTTCCCGCAGCTTGCGCCGGTACATGCGGTCCTCTGCTTGAACGAATAGTTTCGATAGATTATCCGAGGCTTTGGTTTTGCAGCTTACACCAAAGGTAATGCTTATCTGCTTGAGCCCTTCGCTCCTAGCGCGACACTCTGCCTCAATGCGCAATACCAGAGCCTCCGCTTCGCTTTCCGTGGTGTCGGGCAAAATCATGGCAAACTCATCCCCGCCGACGCGCGCCACGATATCACCCGGGCGAGCACAGACGCGCAACGCCTCCGCCGCCAGCCGCAATACTTCATCGCCTAAAGCATGCCCGAAGGCATCATTGACCAGCTTCAGGCCGTTAGCGTCCCCGAGCACCACGCCGACAGGGAAGGCGCCGCTTTGCTCTAGTTCGCGCAAGGTTGTATCGAAAAAGGCACGGTTATACACGCCGGTCCGCTGGTCGTACTGACTGAGTTTCTGCATCTGTCGCTCGGCCTCGCGGCGAGCGCGCACGTCGCGGTAAATGGCATAGGCCCCTTCCACTCGCCCTAATGCACGGATAGGGACTACGGATATTTCTACTTCTATTTCTTGTCCGCTGCTTGTCATGCGGGTGGTGGGGAAATCACCTATGCCCACCGCCATACGCCGCGAAAGTGACAGACCCTCCTCCCAGCGATGAGAAGCCAATACCTCATCTATGTTTTGACCGAGCAAAGCTTCGGGCTCCCACTCAAATAAGCGCAGGAAGGCGTCATTGACGGCACTGATACGGCACGACGCGTCTGCCATGACAATGGCATCTTTAGCGTTTTCAAACAGCGCCCGCCAATAGCCCTGCCTTACTTCTAGTTCTTCGCGCGCTTCCCGCTCTTCGGTCACCGCTACTTCCAACCGCGTATTCATCGCTTCCATCTCTATTTTGGCGGTGTGCACTTCCAGATAATAAGATTCGGCGCGGTCCAGTAGGTCGTTAATGCTGTTGACCAGCGCGGCAAATCTCCCCGGTCGCCGCACAGGCGGGATGCGGTCGAAACAGTCCTCCCTAATGTGCAGCGAGTTGACGGCTTGCTCTAGCCCGATAAGAGGAGCGGAGACGTACCCATGATAAAAGTAAGCCAAGCCCACCGTCATTCCGGTGAGCGACAAGCCGATCAGACCGACATACAGCCATAGGCTACGCGCATGCGGGAAGATATCTTCCCACGGGATGTACGCCGCCAAGTGCCACCCCGTATGGGGTACGGGAACATAGAGGATTCTGTCCCGCAGCACACCGGTGCCTACGTACTTCTGCCCTGCTCCGAGCAAAGGCAAACCAGCCTCCACCATGGCGCGCCAATCTTCAGCGAGAGTTTCTTGCGAAGCAGTAATTACATTATCGCCATCAAGCAGCATGGAGGCGCTGCCTTGGGTAATAGGCGTATCACGCAAGAGAGAAGTAAGCGCGCCAAGCTCAATACTGGCCCCTACCACGCCTAAGAGATGCCCTTCCGGCGAATACACCGCTTGAGCCGCGGTGACGATCATAACGTCGCGCCGCGCATAAAGAAAAGGGTCCGTAAAGATAAGGCCGCGCTGCTCCGTGGCCTTTATATACCACGGGCGCAAACGCCAGTCCCAGCCCGGCGGCGGCTCCCACTCGGGAACAACGAACAACCTGTCGCCGACTGTGCCGTAAAATACAGAACTCAACCACGGCGAAACGGCGTGGGCGCCGCGCAGGACCGTCAGCAGTTGGCCCTGATCAGGCGTATCCCCCATTAAGGCTATCTGCTCTGCCGCAAGCTCCACGCCGCGCGCCTGCAGCGCCAGCCATTGGCCGATGTCTCCGGCCACACGGTTGGTGCGCTTCTTTGCGATAATATAGGCATCCGCGGTTGCCCGCGACGAAAAGACAGCATACATCACTGTCGTCGCCACCAGCGGTAGACCGATAGCTAAAAGAATAAGTGCAACGTAAAACCTTCTGCCTTTCGACACAGCTGTCACCCCGCTCAACTCCGCTCAACTCGCATTCTCTTTCGCCATTGTCCGATACATTCCTTTTCCAGAGAAAAAACTTTCCCAAGGAGTCAGCTACAAATGGCATGTGGCGTTAACGCCGACTACTTGCCACCGGCGCGGGATGGGCTTGTACCGCAACACAGTCAAACCGGTGTTGTCTACCGTCAGAGCTGAGCCGAAAGAAAAGAGCTGCGGCGGCACTGACATAGCAAGTGTTCTTCGTGGATCACGCCTCCTCTGAACAGGCCGAGTAGTTACACATTAACTACTTGCGGAATGTCGCTTCCCGCTCCGGCCCTACTGAAATCAATGTGGCAGGGGCGCCTAGAATGCCTTCGATTAGCCGCACATAGTCTTGCGCGGCTTGCGGCAGCTTGGGGAAACTCCGCACCAAGGATGTATTCTGCATCCACCCCGGTAATTCCTCGTAGACCGGCTCTACACGGTAGAGGTCTGCGGCTAAAGGCATATAGTCGATGCTACACCCGTCTAGTTTGTAGCCGACACAGACTTTAATCGTCGGCAAGCCGTCTAAGGTGTCGAGCTTAGTGACAGCAAGCTCGGTAAAGCCGTTGAGTTTGGCCGCGAAGCGCAGCGCCGGTGCGTCGAGCCAGCCAATGCGCCGCGGGCGGCCGGTTGTGGCTCCATACTCACGCCCCACCTCCCGCAAATTCCGCCCGATGTCGTTGTCTTGCTCCGTGGGGAAGGGCCCCGCTCCTACACAAGTCGAAAATGCCTTGACTACCCCCAGCACAGAACTGATGCGATGCGGGGGTATACCGGCCCCGGCACATGCGCCACCCGGTAGGGGGTTAGAAGAAGTAACATAAGGGTAAATTCCCCAATCAAGGTCCCGCATGGTGCCAAGCTGCCCTTCCAGAAGAACATCGCTGTCTTGGCGCACGGCCTCCGCCAGCAGGGAAAGGGTGTCGCCGATGTATGAAGACAGACGCTCGGCATACGCCCTATACCGCTCGAGGATCAAGTCCGTATCCTGTGTAGATAAGTCTACGCCGTAAAGCTTAACCAGCAGTTCGTCACACGACGCAAACAGCTCGCGCAACTGTGTCTCACAGCGGGCCCAGTTCTTGAGCTCCCCCATCTGTATCCCTAGGCGCAAGGCCTTAGCCGCATAGGCGGGCGAGATCCCCCGTAGCGTGGAACCTTGTTTGCGCTCGCCCCGGCTGTCCTCCGCCATACGTTCCAGCCTAGGATATGAGGGGACAGACAAGTGAGCGCGATCAGAGATGTAAAGCCTGTCCGTGCTGATGCCCTTACTCTGCAGCATATCGAGCTCTTTTACCAGCTCGTCAAGGTCAACGACTGTGCCTGTGCCGATGATGTTTATAGTCTGGGGGTTAAAAATGCCGCACGGCACAAGATGCAAGGCAAACTTGCCATGCTCATTCACTACGGTGTGGCCTGCGTTAGCACCGCCTTGATATCGCACGACATAATCGGCTTGCTGTGCCAGCAAATCGACGACCTTGCCTTTGCCTTCGTCACCCCACTGGGCACCTACAACTGCTCTTACCGGCATGATCAACCCTCCCCCTTTAGCGAGCCCAAGTATCCTTAAGCCCAACGATACGGTTAAACACTGTGCGCCCATTCGCTTGCGACTGTGGGTCGGCATAGAAGTAGCCTTGGCGCAAAAACTGATAGCGTGAGCCGGGCAAAGCTCTGGTCAAAGAGGCCTCCACCTTGCAGCCTGTAAGCACCACGAGTGAGTCAGGATTAAGGTGGGCCATAAAGTCCCCGCCCTCAGCAGCGTCCTCAGGTTCTGCTTTGCTAAAGAGCGTATCGTAAAGGCGCACCTCTGCCTCCGCAGCGTGAGGCAAAGACACCCAGTGCGAGGTGCCTTTTATTTTGCGGCCGCTCTGTGGTCCCCCGCTCTTGCTTTCGGGGTCGTATGTGCAGCGGAGTTCGGTGATCTCTCTCGTATCGGGGTCCTTCACCACGCGCTCGCAACGGATAATGTACGCTCCCTTCAGGCGCACTTCTCCGCCTACTGTCAGTCGATGAAACTTCTTGACGGGTACCTCCATAAAATCTTCTTGCTCGATGTAGATTTCCCGGGAAAAGGGCACGAGACGCATGCCGGACTGTTGGTCTTCCGGATTATTCTCCACTTCTAGCCACTCTACTTGCCCTGCGGGATAGTTTTCCAGCACCAGCTTTAGGGGCCTAAGCACCGCCATAACGCGCGGCGCTGTGGCGTTAAGCTCTTCGCGGATGCAGTGCTCCAGTACGGCTAGTTCCATAGTCACATTCTTACGGGCAACGCCACACAGCGCACTAAAGGTGCGTAAGGCGCTCGGCGTATATCCCCGGCGACGCAGACCGGCAATCGTCGGTAGGCGAGGGTCATCCCACCCCGCCACATGCCCTTCCTCCACCAGACGCCTGAGCTTGCGTTTGCTCATGACGGTATAGGACAAGGATACGCGCCCAAACTCAGTTTGCTGCGGACGCCCCCCGGCAGGAAACGCACGCGACATGTGCTCTACCACCCAATCGTACAGCGGGCGGTGGTCGGCGTACTCGAGCGAACACAGGGAATGTGTTATGTTCTCTAAATAATCGCCAATGGGATGGGAATAATCATACATGGGGTAAATGCACCAAGCATTGCCGGTGCGGTGATGATGCGCATGACGAATGCGATAGAGGGCGGGATCACGCATGTTCAGGTTGGGGCTGTGCATATCTATTTTGGCGCGCAGTGTGCGGCTGCCGTCGGGGAACTCCCCGCGGCGCATCCGAGCGAACAAGTCTAAATTCTCACCCACGGACCTAGTGCGATAAGGGCTTTCCTTACCCGGCTCGGTGAGGGTACCGCGATAGGCTCTCATCTCGTCCGCGGAGAGGTCGTCCACATAGGCTAACCCCTGTTCAATCAGATACACGGCCAAGCGATATTTCTGCTCAAAGTAGTCGGATGCGAAGAAAAGCCTATCTTCCCAGTCGGCACCTAGCCACTTGACGTCAGCCATAATTGAATCTACGTATTCCTGTTCTTCCTTTAAGGGGTTGGTGTCATCAAAGCGCAGATTAAACTTGCCGCCGTGACTCATCGCCAACCTATAATTAAGGTTAACGGCAAAGGCATGGCCGATATGCAGCCAGCCGTTTGGCTCCGGCGGAAAGCGGGTATGCACCCTGCCGTCGTTCTTCCCCGCCGCGATATCCTCTTTGATTATGTCCTGGATAAAGTTATTGGCCGCTTCTATGTTAACCACACCCGATCACCTCGTTCATTTTGTTGCGTCGCCATGTTCTATGTGCTCATCCTCCCTGCCAGCACGCGGCCGACATGCACGCCGCTGGCGCTGGCTTGGGCTAAGCCGCGCGTAACTCCCGCGCCGTCGCCAATGGCAAACAAGCCCTTGATGTCTATCTCTAGCTCGGGCGATAGGCGCAGACGGGAGCTGTAGAATTTAACTTCCACGCCATAAAGCAAAGTATCGTCGTTAGCTGTGCCGGGGGCCAGTTTATCCAACGCGTAAATCATTTCGATAATGTTATCGAGGTGACGCTTTGGTAAAACTAAACTTAAGTCGCCGGGTGTCGCCGCTAGGGTAGGCTTAGTAAAACTTTGCCCCAGACGATGCTCGTTCGTCCGCCGCCCCCGCACTAGGTCGCCAAAGCGCTGCACCAAGGCCCCACCTCCCAAAAGATTAGAAAAGGAGGCGATGCGTTTGCCGTATTGGTGCGGCTCGTTAAAAGGGTAAGTAAAGCGGTTGCTCACCAGCAGCGCAAAATTAGTGTTGCGACTGTGCAGAGTTGAATCGCGGAAGCTGTGCCCATTGACGGTGATTATGCCGTCAGTATTCTCGGTAACCACATAGCCGCGCGGATTCATGCAAAAAGTGCGCACCGAATCGCCGTACTGCTTGGTGCGGTAAACTAATTTCGCTTCATAGACTTCATCGGTAATGTGGGAAAATACTTCATAGGGAAGCTCCACCCTTACGCCTACATCCACTTGATTGTTGAACAGACCAAGCCCTAAGGCTTTGCATTGCTCAGCAAACCACTCTGCCCCGGCGCGTCCTGGCGCCGCAATGACAAAGTCTGCGAAAAACGTGCGGGGGCTTGCGCTTTGCCCTGCAACCGTCAAAAGAAAGCCAGACTTTTGTGGTTCAATCTTAGTCACCGGGGAGTTAAAGTGCATATTAAGGCAGGGGCGAAGAAAACGATGCAGTTCCCCGAGAATGCGCAGATTGTTCTCCGTTCCAAGGTGCCGCACGGTAGCCTGCAGCAAATGCAGGTCAAAGGCCAGCGCCTGTTTGCGCAAAGCGCTATCCTTAGTGGTAAACAACTCGCTCGGCGCCCCAAACCGCAAATTGATGCCGTCTACGTATTCGATAAGGTCAAGCACATCGGCCTCCGGCAGGAACTCCTGCAGCCATCCGCCAAACTCTGTGGTCAGGTTATATTTGCCGTCAGAGAAGGCGCCCGCACCGCCAAACCCCCGCATAATGTCGCAGGGCACACAGCCCACACACCGCGCTACATTTCCTTCAGCAGTAGGGCAACTGCGCTCCGCAAGGTCTGCCCCGGCTTCCAGCATCACCACACGCAGTCCTGGGCGACGCGTCAGCAGCTCAAAGCCAGCAAAAATGCCAGCCGGTCCAGCCCCGACTATAGCTACGTCTACACGCTCCTGCATATGCATCACTCCCACTTCCTGCACACTACGGCGTTAAAAATCCCTGCAGAAGGGCACACCTTCCACAGGGATTGTAGCATTAGTTGGGGTGCGCTTCAATCGAATAGGTGGCCACTTACACTTATTGCCGCGCCGGCTTCGTTGCTTTCTTCCTAGCGGTATACATGTTGATATACGGCACGGCCACATTTAATCCTAAAATAGCAAAAGATGTTCCTTCCGGCAGCGGACTGAAAAAGCGCATGGCCATAATGCCAAGACCAATCGCACCCCCGAAGGCCCACCTCCCGAGGTCGGTCCGTGGAGAAGTAAAGGGGTCGGTAGCCATAAACAACGCACCTAAGAGTAGGCTGCCGGAGAAAACATGGAACAGCGGATTGTCCCCGGCTAAGGCAGCCCACACTATGACAGTGGCGACGCACCCGGCGGGGATGCGCCAATTCGCGAATTTCTTATAGGCGAGATAAGCAAAGCCGAGCAGCAAGGCTATCGCTGACGCTTCCCCAATGGTGCCGGGTACCATGCCGGTAAAAAGGTCAAGGATAGCCGGCGTGGCCTGCCCCGCCCGATGCAACTGCAGCGGCGTGGCGGATGTCACCATGTCTACTGGGGTGAGCCAAGGCGCCATAGTGCCGGGAAAAACAAGCACAATAAACAGTCGGCCGAACAGTGCCGGGTTAAAGATGTTTTTTCCCAGTCCGCCAAACAACTGCTTCCCGACAATAATGGAGACCGCAGCACCCACTGCGGCAATATAGAGCGGGAGAGAAGGCGAAAGGCCAAGCCCAAACAGCATTCCTGTCACTACCGCGCTGAGGTCGTTTATTTTAATGGGCTTCTTCGTGGCATACTGCCATATCGCCTCACTGGCAACGGCCACGCCTACACTGACCAGCATGAGCAGAGCCGCGGGCCAGCGGTAAAACCACAAAGCGGTCAACGTAGCCGGAATAAGGGCAATAATCACCGCGCGCATCATTTTCAATTTTATTGCCTCCTTGCATCGAAGAATCAACAGTTATTCCTTTTCCATGAATTGAGTTATGTACGAGCAAAATAGCGCAAAGTCTCCGAGTCTTGTTGTAATGATTTCATGTAACTCATCCGGACTCACATGGGCGTACCCGTGAACAAGTCTGTTTCTGTATCCGGCCATAATCATAATCGCTGTCCTCTTTCGCTGACCCATCGGCACGGGACCCGAACAAATAGACAGCCGCCAGTTCGTGTTTCGCAAATAGCAATTCCAGTTGCCCCTGCAACACTATCATCGTGCCCTCCTGCCCTTCGTACGCTGTGCCTTGCTCCTCGTTGTTTACAATATCACGATAAACTGGTTCCTGCAAGAAAGACCCGGCGTCAGGCCTAGCACGTGGTTTCCGAGGTCTAGGCTAGGCCAGCGGCGAGCGCGGAAACACTACCGTATGCCGCATATTCACGGTAACGACGACGCGTGTACAAACCGGCAGTAAATGCGCGGATAGCCCTTGCGAGTGCAGTACACTGCCATCGTCCAGGTGCAGCGTATAAAGCGCGTGCGCCCCAAGGAAGCGTACGTCACTGATGATTGCTGTGCCAAATGTGTCGGCGGCGATGGCTACGTCGTCCGGTCGTATCAGGAGGTCGACACTATTATCGGCGCATTGCGCGGGACCGGACAATGTGAAGTTCCCTAAGGCCGAGATAACGGTGCCTCCTTCCACACGGGCAGGCAGATAGTCGGCGCGCCCGACAAAATCGGCGACGAAACGGCTGGCGGGGTGATGGTAAATGTTATAGGGAGTGTCAACCTGCTCTAGCTTGCCCTCATTTAGCAGACCGACACGGTCAGAGAGTGAAAAGGCCTCTTCTTGGTCATGAGTGACGAGGATTACCGTGGTACCGATATACCGCAAAATTTGCTTGGTCTCGCTGCGTAAAGCGCCGCGCAGCTCCGCGTCCAGATTAGAAAAGGGCTCGTCCAGTAACATCACTTTGGGCTCCGGGGCCAAAGCACGGGCTAGGGCGACGCGCTGCTTCTGTCCCCCGGACATTTCGTGCGGGTATTTTTGCCCCGCTGTCGTTAGTCCAACTAGGGTCAGTAGTTCGCCCACTCTTTTGGCAATAACGGCCTTCGGTCTGCCGTACAAGCCAAAGGCTACATTCTCGAACACCGTCATATGCGGGAAAAGGGCGTAGTCTTGAAAAACAATACCCACACCGCGCTTTTCTGGCGGCATGAAATACGTGGGGCTTGACACCAGCACGTCGTCAATGATAATAGTACCGGCACTTAGACAGTCAAGTCCCGCCACCAACCGTAAGGTGGTCGTTTTGCCGCACCCCGAAGGGCCAAGTAAAGAAAAGAACTCACCGCGGTGGACGGTTAAGGTAAGATCTTGCAGTGCCGTTACATCGGGATAGCGCTTCCCCAGACCGCTTAACTGAACATGGGGTTCTCCTGCTGCCCTTACCGCGGGGCAAAGCTGTTCACGCATAGACTACGTCCTTTCACTTGCTCTGCGATAAGAGCAGCTTTATAGGTATAAGACCGGCCAGCACGATCACCAGCGCAGGCAGCGCCGTGCTTGCCCACAGTGATTCGGCCGCCATCTGCCACACCCAGATGGCTAACGTGTCGTAGCCGAGCGGGCGCAGCATCATGGTGATGGGCAGTTCTTTCATTACATCGACAAATACTAGTATCGCCCCTGCCACGATGCCGGGCATAATCAGGGGCAGTTGCACCGCTGTGATGAGCCGTGTCGTACTCGCCCCCAGTATGCGCGCGGCCAGAGTCGTATTCGGGGGAATTTTCTCTAGGCTGGCGTCCACACTATTGTAGGCTACGGCCATAAAGCGCACTGTATAAGCGTAAATTAGCCCTACTATCGAGCCGGTTAAAATCAGGCCTGGGGTAAATCCCCACCACGCCGCTGTCACCACATTGATACCACGGTCTAACGCAGACAAGGGTATCAGGATGCCTACGGCAATGACGGCACCGGGCAACGCGTAGCCGGTCGTGACCGCCTTTGTTAGTAGTCGCGACAGCGTGCCGCTTCTAAGACGGGTCAGGCTAGCCATCAGCAGCGCGACGGACACGGCCACTAGGGCGGCGATAGCGGCGAGAAACAGGCTGTTCGCCGCTAAGCGCAGGTAGACAGCCAATGCCCCTCCGGTTATCTGGCCGATTTCGCGTGCTCCCCACAGTAAAAGTTGAGCAAGCGGCAGCCCGAAAGCAGCAAAGACCACCACGACGCAGATACCCGTCGCTGCCATCGCCCGCCAACCACTCAGGAAAAGCGTGGGCAACCCTTGGTTTTTGCCCTTGACTTGGTGGTACGCGCGCCGATTGCGCAGGCGGTGTTCGGCCAGCAATAAAAGCAAGGCGAATACGGCCAGCAACCCCGCCATCTCCGAGGCTGCGCCAAGGTCCATCAGCCCATGCCAGACGCGCAGAATACCGTCGGCAACGGTGGGAAAGTTAAAGTAGCGTACGGTAGCGAAGTCCGCCAGCGCCTCCATCAGCGCCAGCGACACCCCGGCCACAATCGAAGGCCGAGCCAAAGGCATAACTACTTGAAAGAAAAGGCGCGTTTTGCTGCTGCCTAGGACTTTCGCCGCTTCGAAGGCAGAGCCGGATTGCTCAGCGAATCCCGCTTTAGCGAGAAGATATACATAAGGGTAGAGAACGAGCGTCATTACGACAATGGCGCCCCAGCCGGAGCGGATCTGCCAAAACACCAGCCGTCCCAGCCCGGCTGTCCGCAAGAGCGTCTGTACCGGCCCGGCAAAATCGAAAATGGCCACATAGACAAAGCCCATAATGTACGCCGGCATGGCCATAGGCAGCACCAACAGCCACTCAAAGGTGCGCTTTAGGGGAAACTCATAGGCCGTTACCAACCAAGCCAATGCGGTACCCAGCACAAATGTGCCGATGCCTACGCCCATGAGTAAGGTCGCCGTATTGAAGAATAGCTCGGGCAAAATCGTTTGCCAGAGATGACGCCAAATCGGCCACGAAGGAGTGAGCAGAGAGGATGCCACCGTTAGAACAGGCAGCAGCGTAAGCAGAACTACAAGAAAAGGAAGCGAGGACAAAAGGCTAAAAAGCCTTTTGTCCTGAACAACTTGCATGGTGCTGGGTTTGTCTGTCATTATACTACAAACCTTCCTCATGGCATGACAGCCGAGCCATTAGGCACTTGCGCGGTAACTGCTCAGGCATCTTGGCATTCGTGTAGTTTATATTCGTGTCTCTTTGTGTTCTCCGTGGATGATTGCCTTTTGTCTTTCGTCTTTTGTCTTTTGTCTTTCGTTAAGGCAAACAGGGCTGAGTAGTTACAAAAAACCGGTCTATCTGTACC
>DBBC01000011.1:4363-5392 GCA_002292025.1 Firmicutes bacterium UBA994 | reverse complement strand
ACCCCACCAGGGGGATGGGATGTCGTATAGGATGCCATAGGGAGGAATGGGGATGCCAAAAGTTCAGGTTGTAAAGCTAGACCAAGTTGAGGGCTTTCAGCACGGCAAAGATCTCTACTGGTACAGACCACTGCTGTTCGGTCAGAATATCTTCACCTACGTCGCACACGTTCCGCCAGGAGGCGACATGCCTGCTGATGGGCACGCCGAAAAAGAAGAATTCGAATTGGGCTTGTTTATGCTGGAGGGCGAACTTGACATTACTTGCGACCATGAGCACTTCAAAATCGGCCCTGAGACGGCCGTGTTAGTTCCTTTGGGATCTTCTTTTGGGGTAAAAAACAACGGCACCGTAACCGCGAGTTTTGTCTTAACTTTCTACCCTACGCCGGGCATTGAGTCATTGGACTGGCTCCGCCAACGTTTTGCCGCGCGTGGGGTAACGTTAAAGTCGCCGCAAGATCTTACCGCCATGCGCAATCTAGGCGCACAAAAATAGTTTAGTGTATTGGCCATTGCCTGAAGGTAGATAAAGTAAGAAGGAGTGACTGAAATGTCCAATGAATTGTTTGTCAAAGTCAAAGAAGTAGAGGGATTCTACCATAAGCCCGAATGGTACAGGCCGCTGGCATTTGGACAGAACATCTATATGAACACTACATATTTATTGCCTGGGGTGGAGTTCGTCATGGGCTCCAAAAGGGAAAAGGAAGAAGAACTGCTAGAGCGGGTTGTCTACACCATGACTGGTAAAATCGAAGTCACGCATGGAGATGAGAAAGTCGTTCTGGAACCACACACTGCCTTTGTTGTGCCGCTGGCCCCCGGTTTACCGTTTGTGGCCAAAAACATTGGCACTGAAACCGCAAGTTTCCTAGTGGCCATGTCTCCGCCACCACATCCCGAGCTCAAGATCGAAAAGCGTGAAGTTCTCCTAGATCTCTACCTGAGCAGGGACAAGACCCGTGTAAAGTCTCCCGCAGAAATGGAGCAGCTCATAGCTAAGCCCTTGAACAAGGACTAATGCTG
>DBBC01000011.1:0-3968 GCA_002292025.1 Firmicutes bacterium UBA994 | reverse complement strand
TTTAGCACCGCGCGCTGCTCGGGGCTGCCGTTGTCTACAAGGCACTGGCTGATGTGGTCTTCTAAGACCACCTTGCCGACACTGTTGAGGGCGGAGGTCACCGCGGAGATTTGCACTAACAACTCGCTGCACTCGCGCCCTTCTTCCGCCATGCGTTTTATGGCCTCTACGTGGCCGGCAATGCGTGCTAACCGATTGATGACGCTTTTACTTTGTGGGTGTGGTTTTAGTGCCATATAAGCGTTTCCTCCTTATTTATCCTAGAGAGGGGGATAGACAGAGTATAGCACACCCTCTGCGCCTTACCAAGCGCTTTGATGCCGTGGATGGTTCTGTCACCGATAAGAGCAGGAGCTAGGCCGCAGCACAGAGAATAAACTACGTGCGCGTATGCAGGGAGCCCGCAGCCGGAAAGGGTAGTGTGTTATGAAGGGACTTATTATAGCCACGGTGGGGGTTATCTTGCTCGTTGCGCCCTTGGTTTGGCTTTTTACGTCTCAACCCGCACCACAAGAAATTTTAGTCGCCCTAGAGGCCGAGCCGATTACGCTCGATCCTTTTGATGCGGTGGATCACATCTCGCCTGTAGTGCAGCAGGTCATCTTCGAAGGGTTGCTGGCGCTAGGTGAGGATAACACGGTGGTGCCCAAGCTGGCGACAAGCTTTATTGTAGCGGAAGACGGGCGCGCCATAACTTTCGCGTTGCGCCAAGGAGTAAGATTTCACGACGGCACGCCCTTTGACGCTGCAGCCGTAAAGCAAAACTTCGAGTTTCTCTTAGACCCGCGTAACCTCATGGCGCGCCGCTATCTCTTTTACTTTGTCGATACGATTACGGTGCATAATCAACACTCCATCACCTTTACCAGCAACCGTGCCGACTACGCGTTGCCCTATTACTTTGCCCACCCCGCGGCTGGCATCAAGTCGGCGGCAGAACTCGATAAGCGCGCCCGCGACCCGCTGCATAATCTCACGCACACCGCGGTGGGCACGGGTCCGTTTCGGCTTATCCTGTGGCACGGTCGGCGCTATGTGGAACTTGAGCCTAACCCCTATTACTGGGCTATCGATGGTAAACCGGCGACGCGGCTGAGGTTCCTATTTGTCCCCGACCCCACAGAGCGAATTGCTTTGCTGAAGCGCGGTGGCGCACATGCCGCGTTCCCTGCGGCGCTGGCGGAGCCAACGCAAGGTGCGGGTCTAGTCACAGTAGACTTACCGCAGCAAAAAGCCTACTTTGTGGGCTTAAATTTGGCAAGGCGAGAGTTGAACGACGTTAGGGTAAGGCAGGCTATGAATTTTGCGGTCGACCGGGAGCGCTTAATGGCTGCAGCCAATATGCGCGGTGTTCCTCTGGCTTCTTCCGTCTCTCCGGCTATGTTCGGGCATAAGGAACTGCGACAATATACCTACGACCCAGAGCGTGCGCGTGGACTGCTGGCAGAGGCTAACTGGGCACAGTGGACACCACTCGAGCTTATGGTGGCTGATCGTCCGCGGGCCATGGCTTTGGCGCGAGCCGTTCAGGCCGACTTAGCTGCTGTAGGCATCGTTATCGAAGTGGTCGCGCTGCCTGAGGGCGAGCTACTTCAGCGCATTGATACTAAAGATGCTCCCGATATGTGGCTAATGCACTGGCGGCCCTATTCAGGCGAAGTCTATGAGGCGCTTGCGGTCAATTTTACTCACGACGGGTTGCTTAGCCAGAACAACAATGCGGGGGCGTACATTAATGCGGAGTTAGAGCTACGGCTAGGGCCGGCGCGGTCTGCGCTGCCCATGGCGGCTGCTCTGGATGAGCTGGCAGAGCTGCAAAAGGTGATCTGGGAGGATGCGCCTTGGGTGTTTCTTTTCTCTCCCCTGCGGCAGGCGGCGCACTCACAGGCAGTAGAGGGAGTTGCGGTCGGAGCAAACGGCGCACTGCGGTTAAGTCGCATCAGACTGGCGAGGTAAAGCAACGTCCCCCCAGATTGGCTGAGGGGACGTCTTGTTTGCAGTTTGCGGGGCTACTTCTTCGCAGTTAGCGCTAGGAACTCATCTAGTTCTGCCAAGGCCGAGTCGATAGCCGATTGCCAGAAGTCCGCCTGCGCAATGTCCACTCCGAGGTGGCGAAGTGCGAGGTCCTCGGTGCGCATGCGGCCGGTATCGCGCAGCAAGTCGTCATACTTTTTGGCAAAGGAGGGGCCTGTCTTTATGGCTTGCGCGTACACGCCGGTGGCGAACAGGTAGCCAAACGTGTAGGGGAAGTTATAAAAGGGGACGCCGGTGTTAAAGAAGTGCAGTTTCGCCGCCCAGAAATGTGGGTGGTACGTGTCTAGCGTATCAGCAAAAGCCTCTTTCTGTGCCGCAACCATCAGCTCGTTCAAGCGTTGCTTGCTGACTACACCGCGTTTACGCTCTTCGTAAAAGCGTGTCTCAAAGAGGTAGCGCGCTTGGATGTTCATCAGCAGAGTAGTAGCCCGCTGCAACTTGTCCTCCATTAGCGTAATCTTTTCCGCTTGCGAGCTGGCGAGCGCTAGCGCCGCGTCTCCCACCGCTACTTCCGCAAACGTAGATGCTGTTTCGGCTACATTCATCGCGTACTGTTGAGCAAAAGCGGGCAGTTCATTCATGACGGACTGGTGGTAGGCATGGCCAAGTTCATGCGCTAACGTAGTTACGTTCCCCATTGTACCGGAATACGTCATAAAGACGCGGCTTTCCTGTTTCTCGGGGAAGGTGGTACAGAACGCCCCCGGGCGTTTACCGGGCCTGTCCTCCGCTTCTATCCACCCCTCGCTAAAACATTTGGCGGTAAAGTCAGCCATGGCAGGGTTAAAACGGCGGAACTGCCCTACGATAAAGTCCGCCGCGGCGTCAAAGCTCATATGGCTCCCGTCTGCGCCGATAGGGGCTGTTACGTCGTGCCAATTGAGCTTGTCAATGCCGAGCAACTCTCGTTTGCGCTCCAGAAACTTAACCAGTCTCCCTTTGTTGGCATTGATGGCTGACCACATAGCGGAGAGAGTGGCAGGTTGCATACGGTTGTAATCTAGCGGCTCATAGGTGAAGTCTTCCCAGCCCCGGTGCTTATAAAGGCTAAGTCTAAATCCGGCCAAGTTGTTTAAGGCCAGCGCGCAAAAATCAGCTTCATTAGCCCATGCGGATTCCCAACGCGCAAAAATGTGCTCGCGGAGCTCGCGGCTGGGGCTCTTCATTTTATTCTCTGCTTGGCCGGGTGACAGCCGCACTGCTTTGCCGTCTTCCTCTATGGCGATAGCCATGCGGCTGACTACAGTGTCGTATAGCGTTGACCACCCATGGTAGCCATCAACCGAAAGGTCGTTGACAAGTGTCTCTTGGGCGGTGGGCATCTTTTCTTTGGCACGGCGGCGCCGTTCCTCTAGATTAAACCTAATCGGAGCAAGTGTATCGCATCCGGCGAGTGCGATCCACTGCTCCTCGCTCATGCTGATGACGTGCTTGTCTAAGTGGGTGAGAGCCGATGCGAAAGCCGCGCCAATAGAACGTACCCTGCCCACGAGCAACTTCGCCGGTTCATCCTTGGTGTCTTGAGCGGTGAGACAGCTGACAAACGCACCGGCGTGACGCATTTTTTTGGACAAGGACTGCACTCGGTCTAGCAATTCGGTCCATTTCTCAGTCGTGTTGGGGGGGTCTCCTGACGTCTCAGTCAGCAGCGACTTTGTTGCTGCGGCGAGCGAATCTAGATATGCCAGATATTCTTTTGAGCTGCTGCCGCCCGGGAAGATTGACTCAAGGTCCCAGTTTTGACTTAAAACCATTTTCAACACCGTTCCTTTCGTGTGTGGCTGCGTTGTTTCAATTACCATGGCAAATCATCTTGGGTTCTAACATTGAGCAGTCTAAAAAGAATCCAACTAAACAGTAATTCTAGTCCATGAACTACACGAACGCCGATGCCTAAGACCAATAAGCCGATCGTCAGCCCTATTGGGAAATAT
>DBBC01000128.1 GCA_002292025.1 Firmicutes bacterium UBA994 | reverse complement strand
TTTAAGCAGTGCTTCCGTAGCGCTGAAACTTTCATCAACAACAAATATAGCTAACCCCGGGCAGTTGGCTACACACACGGCGCAGCCGTTGCACTTTTCCCAGTCGATGACCGGCAAGTCGTTTATGTCCTGAAACGAGCGTATGGCATGACGCGGGCAACAGGTAGCGCAAGGATTACAAGGGATCGCTTGAAAGCATTCCAAAATGGCCGCGGCTCCGTCTGCTAAGCGCTTTTCATCGGGGTAGACGCCTTTAAGATCGTTATCATCCGGTACGCCCGTGCGCTTAAGTGCGTTATCCATCATGGTCACCTCTTATCACGTCGTATAGATTCTAACCCGAGGCGGATTTTCTCTCCCACCGGCCCGCTACGTAGCGCTGCGAGCTCTGCTTGGGCTAGTGCCATGCGCTCACCTACGTCGCTTGGAGCCAGCTTTAGATCTAATGCGGCGGCGTAGCCCGCCAACTGTCCCGCGACCATGGCGCTGCTGGCCTCTTCAATGCCTGCTACATCACCGGCAATGAAAATATGCGGCTGGCTGGTGCGTAGGTTTTCATCTCGCCAAGCAACATGTCCACCCAGTTCAGGTATATAGAGCATCCGGCAATCCGCTTGCCACAACAAATCAGACAAAGGGGACAGCCCTACGGCCAAGCAAATAACATCAACGGGTATTCGCTGTTCTGTGCCCAAAATGGGCTGCCACGCTGGATCGAGTCGGCAAATAACTGCCCCCTCCACACTCTCGCCACCGTAAGCCTCGAGAATCGTATGTGATGTGAGTATTGGCACGCCGGCCCGTCGCACTTTCGCGGCATGCACTAGGTAACCACCAATCTGGGGTGAGCCCTCGACAATTGCCGCCACGCTCACCCCCGCCTGCAGGAGCTGATATGCGACAATCAGACCGATATTCCCCGCCCCCACCATCAGCACACGCTGTCCCGGCTTAACGCCGAACACATTCATCAGCGTTTGGGCGGCTCCTGCGCCGTACACGCCCGGCATGTCATTGCCTCTAAAGGCCAACATCTTTTCGCTCGCCCCTGTAGCCACGACGAAACGCTCGGCCTTTACCTTGCGATATTCCCCCAGACACTCCGCGGTGAGGACTCCGTCATCGTAGAGCCCTAATGCCGTAGTCTCCAGCCAAATTTCAATTGAAGGTGTACCTTGCACGGCTCTGGTTAGGGCGACGGCAATGTCAATGCCACGTGTGCCGGCTTGCTGCTTCTCCGAACCGAAAAACATATGGGTTTGTTTGATCAGTTGTCCGCCTAGGTGATCGGCATCGTCTAGCAATAACACAGTTGCGCCTCCGCCGGCGGCGGCTAGAGCTGCGTTAAGACCTGCGGGGCCGCCGCCGATCACGCATATGTCTACAGTCTTCACCCTAGCCTTCCCCTCCCGTGCTGCTCTTTGACTACCATGCCTTCTTTAAGCTTCGTCACGCAGACACGTACGTTGGGAACGCCGTCCACTACCATCAGGCAAGAGCTGCACGTACCAATGGCACAAAAAAAGCCGCGCGGACGGTGCAGCACAGCGCTCCTGCTCAGCACCTTCACTCCGGCCGCGTGTAATGCCGCCGCAATTGTCTCTCCCTCGTACCCGGTGAGTTCCCGCTCCTCGTAGATAAACTTAATTTCTTTGCCTCGCTGGAAGCAAAGAATGGGATGCTCCGAAACCCGCAAGCAAAATCCTCCCCTTTACCCGTCATTCCATCGGCATAGACGATAGTTGTTATCCACGCACGACACGAAGTGCCCCTTAGTGTGCTTTGTGGATTGAAGCCGCTGCGGCCGAAGGGTTACTTTATGTTGCAGCTGCCGCAAGCAGTCGGCTGCAGGTACCGCAAGCGTCCCCACCGCCTATGCCGGGGCTGGCAAAGCGCGATAACTTGCGCTCAAGCCCCATCTCTAGACAGCGCGGACACTCTATCTGGCTGCCATCAGTTCCCAGACGACAGAGTTTTGTCACGTTTAAACTGCACTTTGGACACTCAAATTCATAAATTGGCATGTTCTCCCCTCCTTGCCCCCTACAAAACTGACCTACCCTAGACCTATTGTTATCAGAACCGCAAAAACAATCGCAGGCAGCAAATTGCCTACGCGAATTTTCTTTATTCCCAACACATTAAGGCCGATGGCTATGATAAGTATGCCGCCGGCGGCTGTCATCTCGGTTACCGCGGCCGGGGTAAGCCACTGCGAAATCCAAGCCGCCAACAGCGTAATCGCGCCTTGATAGATAAACACCGACACACTGGAAAGTGCCACGCCTAGGCCAAGTGTAGAAGCAAACACCACCGCCGACACACCGTCTAACATGGCCTTGGCATAGAGGGTGGCGTGGTTGCCCGTCATGCCGCTTTCCAAGCTTCCCATAATAGCCATGGCCCCTACGCAATAGACCAAGCTGGTAGTAACAAACCCCTGTGCCAGCCCTCCTTGGCCGCGCACGTAGAGTTTTTCTACCCGTGCCGCACCGCTGTAGAGGCGGTCTTCTATACCTATCCACTCCCCTACTAGGCCCCCCAGCACGAGGCTGGCAATAACAATCAGCGGATTGGCGGTCTCTACGGCCATCATCAGCCCTAGCACAACCACAGATAGGCCCAGCCCGTGCATGACAGTATCACGGCTTTTCTCCTTTATCACACTACCTAGCAGCGCGCCTAGTATCCCTCCGACTAGGATGGCAAAGGCGTTCACGACTGTGCCTAGCACTAAAGTCTCTCCTTTGCAATGCACTCAATGGCGTCGGCTACCGCATCGATTTCTTCTATAGTGGAAAAGGGGCCGGGGCTAAGACGCACAATGCCCTGCGCTAAGGTGCCCAGTGTTTCGTGTGCCTGCGGCGCGCAGTGCAATCCCCCCCGCACCGCCACACCGAAAGCGGCGTCCAAGGTGTGGGCTACCTCTGTTGACCCCATCCCGCTTAAGTTACAGGCGATAATTGCTGCCCCCCTGCCGTCACCGTACAACGTCACCCCCGGGATGCAAAGCAAGCGTGAGCGTAGTCTGGCCGCCAGCCTTATTTCGTGGCTTCTTAGAGCGTCTATCCCTTGTGCGGCGATATAACTGAGCGCGGCCGAAAGCCCCACTATGCCCACCGCGTTAAGAGTGCCGCTTTCTAAACGGTCCGGCAAAATGCCCGGCATTTCCGTCAGCTCCGAATAACTCCCTGTACCGCCATAAATAATCGGGGTTAACTCTATCCCCGCCCGCACATACAGAAACCCCGTTCCTGTAGGCCCCAGCAGCGCCTTATGGCCGGGAGCGGCCAGCAAGTCAATACCGAGCGCCCCTGCGGTAATGGGCATTGCTCCTGCTGTCTGCGCGGCGTCTACAAGGAGCACCACGTCGGCTTCGCGCGTGATAGCTGCCACCTCGGGTACCGGCATCAACGTCCCGCAAACATTGGAGGCATGGGTGAGGACCACGAGCTTGGTGTTGCTTTTTATGGCTCTCTTTACCGCCGTCGCTTCGAGGGCCCCATCTCCCGCGCACGGCAGAATGGTCACCTCTACCCCGCGGCGAGACAGCGCGTATAGCGGGCGCATGACCGCATTATGCTCCATTGAAGTCGTGATGCAGTGGTCCCCCGACACCAATAACCCCGCAATGGCCATATTCAGAGCATGGGTAGCGTTGGCGGCAAAAACTATCCGCGCCGCATCCGACACACCGATTAATTGCGCCAGCTGAGTGCGACAGGCAAACAATTCTCTGCTCGCCTGCAGCGATAGCACGTGCCCACTACGCCCGGGGCTTCCCGCGCCTTGCGCCAGAAACGCGGCCATAGCCGG
>DBBC01000106.1:7572-18650 GCA_002292025.1 Firmicutes bacterium UBA994 | reverse complement strand
CCGAGCAATTTATAGAGCGGCACTCCGCAGGCCTTAGCTTTCAAGTCGTGCAGCGCAATATCGATGGCGGCTTTAGCGGCATAGGCCCCGTTAACTCGCTCTTCGGCTTGACGGTGATATTCTTCTAAGTTAAAGGCGCTTTGGCTTAAGACGAGTGGCAAGAGCGTATCCCTAAGCATAGCGTAGGCGCTGCCGATGGTTTCTCCCGTCACGCCTTCGTCGGGTACGCATTCGCCGTAACCAATCAACCCTTGGTCTGTGAAAAGTATCAAAATGAGTGTGGGCATATTACGCCATGTGTTGTAGGCAATCACGAAGGGCTGTTTTAAGGGGAGAGCCACCTCCCTCAGCTCTGCGCCAACTATCCTCACGATTAGACCTTCCTTTCCATGTAGTAGCGATCTCCTCCAGGACCGTAACAATCTGGCTCAAACTTGATGTCGTGGAACCCGAGGCGTTGGTATAGAGCGCGAGCAGGGTTGCCAGGTTCCACAGTCAGCACAAAGGAGCGCGTGCCGCGCGCCTCCATTGCCTGCATTAGACGGCAGGTAAGTTCTTTGCCGAAGCCGCGGTTTTGAAACTGTGGCTTTACTGCCACCGTCAATATCCATGCGCGCAGCGGGTCGTGCCCATCGACCGCGCCTAAGCTGTACCCCGCAATTTGCCCGTTTTCTTCCGCTATTAAACACGATGCGGGGAACAAATGCGGAATCATCTTAATAAAATAGTTGCAGCACTCAACGGCACCAAACACGGCTAGCTCAATGTCCCGCAGCGCTGGGAAGTCTTCAATGCGCACTCCTCTAATCGTGTAATGCACGTATCACGCGCCTCCTATCAAACCTAGATTTCTGCAGTATGTTCGTACCGCAAGGTGTTTATCCCTGCCGCACGGTTCTTGCCGCGCCACAATAGATAGACGGTTCCTGCCAAACCAACACCGCCGCAGGCCAAAAACCCACCCGAGGCCCCCAATAGGTCGGTCACTGTGCCGGCGAACAGATTGCCCAGCGGCGACGTGCCGCCATTAAGGAGGGCGTGCAGGCTAATCACACGGCTGCGCAAGTCGTCTCTTGAAGCTACCTGGAGGGTGGTGTTCGCGGTGGCGCTGCAGGTAATCAAGGCCCATCCTAGGAGAAAAACCAGTCCAACCGATGCCCAGTAGCCCGTGACCTGAGACAGCATAATTTGCGTGATGGTCATGCCTAACGCTCCCCCAAAAAGCAGCTGGCGTTTGGGGCCTAGGTGCGAGACATAGGCCAGTAATCCTGCACCGCACACGGCACCGACCCCCATAAAGGACATTATAATCCCGTACCCTGCTGCCGTTTGGCCCAAAACGTCACGTGCCAACACCGGGATAAGTATGCTCATGTTAAGCGAGAAGATGCCGATCACGCCCACCAGCGAAAGCACCTCCGAGACTTGCGGCGTGCGATAGGCATATGCCAGTCCTTCCTTAATTTCTTGCAGCATATTGCGTTCTCTCTTCTTTGTCGGTAGGCCATCCACCTTGATGATAAGCAATGCATAGGCGACAAACAGATAGCTGATGCCATTTAGCAAAAAAGCAAGCCCCGCCCCAAAATGGTGCATAACCAAGCCCCCGATCGCCGGGCCAATCACACGCGCGCCGTTAAAGATAGCCGAGTTGAGGGAGATGGCATTCATTAAGTCTCTCTTTCCCACCATCTCTACAATAAAGGACTGCCGCGTCGGCGTATCAAAGGCAGTAGCAATGCCTTGCCACAGCGCTAGGAGTAAGACGTGCCAATACTGCACCGTCCCCGAATACACGAGCGCAGACAGAATCAAAGCCTGCGCCCCAAGCGATAGCTGCATGCTCAGGATTAGCTTTCTTTTGGGGAAGCGGTCTGCGACGACGCCTGCCACTAGGCTCAGCAACATGACGGGTAAGAATTGCATCACACCGATCAGCCCAAGCAAAAAAGGCGAGTCTGTCATCTCTAAGATGAGCCAAGCTTGGCTCGCCCTTTGCATCCATGAGCCAATTAGCGACACACACTGCCCCGACCAGAACCAGCGGAAGTTGTGGTGGCTTAGCGCCGCCAGCGGCTTATATCTAGAATTATTCGCCCCGTTGCCCATCAGTCTCTCCCCCAAAACACATACGCTAAGCGAAATTATACCTTACAAAAAGATTTTGCACATCCCCCCTTTTTTTTTGACTTGCCTTATGAGCTGATACTGCGCAGAGCAAGATGTTTGGCCAGCTCCCTAGCCGCCTTCACCTCGCTTGGGGACACGCGCCGGTCGAGGGGTGGGTGGCGGCTGGCTAAATGGGCGGGGCGATACTGGGACATAATATTGACTGCGGCTTGCGGTGACACTTCACCTGCTACAAAGCGCAGCACCTCTGCTGTGCCCGCTAAATCGCCGGGCAACACCAGATGCCTAATCAAAAGACCGCGGTAAGCTACCCCGCGCTTGTCCACAGCTAAATCCCCCACTTGCCGCTGCATTTCACGCACTGCTACCCGCATGCGGCTGGCGTAGTCGGGTGCAGACGAATACAGCATGCCGGGCCGGTCGCTGGCGTATTTAATGTCTGGCATGTAGATGTCTACGACCCCGTCAAGCATCGCCAGCGTCTCAGGCAACTCGTAGCCGCTAGTGTTGTAAACCAGTGGCAAACACAGACCTTGCCGCAATGCCAAAAGCAGTGCCGCGAGAATCTGAGGAACGAAATGCGTCGGGCTGACGAGGTTAATGTTCTCGCACCCGAGGTGCGCCAGATGAAGCATGATGCGGGCTAGCCCTTCGTCTGACAGAACGACGCCTCGCCCGCCCCAGCTTATCTCCCAATTTTGGCAATATACACAGCGCAACGTACAGCCGGAAAAAAAGATCGTGCCGGAGCCACGGCTGCCGACAAGAACACTTTCCTCGCCCAAGTGCGGCCCGCCGCTAGCTACTACAGCTTGGGCTCCCATGCGGCAGAAGCCACGCTCACCTGCCACACGATTGACCCGGCACAGGTGCGGGCAGAGCGTGCACGCGGTCAGCACAGCCGCTGCGCTGCTAACTCTCTCTTCAAGACGCATAGCGCCAAGAGCCATATAACACGGAGACATCTTTGCAGCCATGATTTTCGCTCCTTCCCCGCGAGGTATCTGGCCGTCCTGGATATATTACTATACTTAACATATCCCTTCCCACTTGCTTAACTCAACTTAACAAAAAAACTCTCACTTTCCCATGGGCATGCGTCATCTGGAGTGTACCATAGAACATGAAAAGTACGTGGAGGTGGCGCTATGCATAATGCTATTCGCGGCGTACGCAATATTGCGCGCAGTAAAGTTCGCACATTATCCACAGCGAGATCATAGAGCTTGCAGGTAACTCACCGAGCATGGCGAAGCGATTAAGAAGTCGCTTCGCTTTTTTTGCCAATTAAATCGGAGGTGTGCATATGTACAAAGGAATTTTTGCCCCGGTGCCTACCCCTTTTGTAGACGATGCTCTCGCCCTAGACAAGTTCGCCGCGAATGTGGCCAAATGGGGGGAGACCCCCTTGTCCGGTCTGGTTATCGGCGGTAGCAACGGCGAGTTTTGTCTGCTGGAGCGCGAGGAGAAAGTTGAGTTAGTGCGAGTCGCCAGACAAACATTGCCGTCGCAGAAACTGGTTATTGCCGGTACAGGCGAGGAATCGACACAGGGCACCATTCGTCTGACGCGCGCCTGTGCCGAGGCCGGGGCCGATGCTGCGCTGGTGCTTAACCCCTACTACTACAAGGATACCTACACCGACGCTGCTATCAAACACTTCTTCCTTAACGTAGCCGAGGCTTCCCCTATCCCGGTGCTGCTCTACAATATGCCAAAGAACACCGGCCTTAACTTGTCTGCTAAGCTGGTGGTAGAACTATCAGCGCACCCCAACATCGTTGGATTGAAGGATAGTTCGGGCAATATAGTGCAAATGGCTGAAATCGTCGCCAACACACCGCCAACGTTTGCCACGCTGGCAGGCTCGGGCAGCTTTCTCTTGGCGGCGTTAGCGATCGGAGCCCAGGGTGGCACTATGGCTCTGGCCAACGTACTGCCGAACGAATGCGCCGCGCTTTTAGACCTGTTCTTCGCTGGCAAGATGGAAGAGGCTCGCGCACTGCAACATGCGCTGCTTAAGCCCAACCATGCCGTCACCGCGCGCTTTGGCGTAGCGGGCCTCAAAGCTGCCGTCGAACTCTATGGGTACTTTGGCGGCGCCCCGCGCCCGCCCCTCCTGCCCCTAACTCCTGCCGAACGCACCCAACTCGCCGCGATCTTCCAAGAAGCAAAAGGGACGGAAGCAAAAGGGACGGAGCCTTTTGCTTCATAAGTTTTTCTTATTGCAACTATTGATTCGTGTTATATAATTGGCAAGGTGAAGGTTGCGAGGGAGGTTTTGCTTGCAATGGACAGGCATAAAGTGATCGCCGATGCAAAAGAGAGCGCGGAAGGGTATTTTAAGCGAGGGGAGTTCTTTTGTTCGGAGGCGGTACTTCACTCCATAAACGAACTTTTAGGGCGGCCTATGCCCCAGGAAATAACTAAGCTGGCATCGGCGTTTCCCATCGGCATTGGCAAGTCTATGTGCTTGTGCGGTGCAATCAGCGGCGGTGCAATGGCGCTAGGCTTGGCATATGGACGTAGCCACGGCGAACCTATGAACTCGCGTATGTTCCCTGTCGCGGCAGCGCTGCACGACCATGTGAAGGCGCACTACGGTAGCACATGCTGTCGGGTTCTGATCAAAGACTTTGATTTTAGCAGCCCAGAACGCAGGGCACATTGCGCCAAGATCACCGGCGAAGTGACGGCTTGGGTGGCGGAGCAGCTTTTGGCTGACCCCAGCATCGCAAATCGCGTGGCAGAGGCCTCGGTACGCCATGGCTAAGGGCAATAGGCGCTGCCAATATTATGCTTAAGAAGCTCCCTTACCCTGTGACTGGGCTGATGCTTGCGCTGGCTTCACTCGGCAACCTAGTGCTGCAATATGGGGCAACCTACAGATACACGCTAGGGGCGTTAGCCGGTTTGATCTTTATCGCTGTTATTGCCAAAACCATCGCCCACCCCAGAGAGCTTGACAGCGCTCTGCAGCAGATGCCGATTGCGGCAGTGCCTCCCCCCTTGTCTTTTGTTTTTTGTCTTTTGTCTTACTCTGCCTTCCGAGTCAGGTTCCAAGTCGCCAGTGCAAAGAAAACCACTTTTGATCCGAGCAGAACCATAACATGGGTAGTGGCATCCGCAGTGAATGCGCCATACTCAAACACTACACCAAACATACGCTGAACCTCCGCTATCACTTGCGTGGGTGCACCTGCGGTCGCTTGCGCGAGCGCATCCTCCATCATCACTTGGCGAAATAGCGCGGCGCCATGCGACGTAGGAAACAACTTAACCGCATACTGCACCGTGGTGGGAAGCACCCCAATTGGCACATAAATGCCGGTAAGGAAACCAAGCAGTGCTCCTAGAACCGACGCAGCCGCGCCGTACGCGTTAGTGGTAGAGAAAAACGAGACCATAAAGATCATCATCGCTGCGCCGGCAGCAACATTTAACACCATTATACCCATGACTTTTAGCGAGTTCACCATACCCAGAAGCTCGCCGCCATACGCTAAGATATAGACCTGCCCCAGTACAAAAGTGATGAGCGACAGCACAAGCCCTACAATCAGCGCGCCGAGCACATAACCGCCAACTAGAGTCGTGCGTTTGAGAGGTGAGGCGTGAAAGTCGCGCAGTATTTTCCGGCTGCGGTCCTCTACCATGGTACCTAATGCTCCCATAGTCCCCGTCACAGCAACCATGGCCAAAAGCCCAGCCATAATCCAACTATCGGCAACAAAGCGTGCCCCTAGTATTTGCCCCATATTGCGCTGCATCATATCCCCAAGAAACAACACGTACAAGCCAATGGTAATAAACACTGAGAGCAGTGAGAAGAACACGGACATGCGGTCCCGAAAAAAGATCTTGAGATTGCGCTTCGTAATGCTTAACACGCTCATGCTTGCAGCTCTCCTCCCGTGATCGCGATAAAGGCGTCATCGAGGCTGCCACTCACTACTTCGAAGCCCGTAAGGTAATCTTCGCACAACTTAAGCAGGGGCAAGGCGTCTAAGGTCCGTTCTAGTTTGACAAGGATGCGCTTGCCCACGATTTCGTAGTTCACCTGTGCGTTGCGCAAAACTACTTCCAGCGCGTCTACCTCTTTGGCAGAGAGCTTAAGATAGTCGCTGCTGTACTGTTCGCGCAGTTGTGCCGGGCGTCCCTTGGCGCAAATCTTGCCATGATTTATCACGGCCACATAGTCGGCGTTGGCGGCTTCTTCCATGTAGTGTGTCGTCATAAAAACGGTCACGCCTCGCTCTTGCTGGAGATTGCGGATGGTCTGCCAGACGCTTTTGCGCGTCTGTGGGTCAAGCCCGGTGGTAGGTTCATCTAGGAACAGCACGCGCGGAGTATTGACTAGAGCCCGCGCGATATCTGCACGTCGCCGCTGCCCGCCTGAAAGTCTGCCATAAGGACGCCCCATAAAGCCCTCTGCCTCGGCAGCGTAAGCTGCCTGCCGTACTTGCTCTTGCAATTGCGCCCCCGAAAATCCGTAGAAGCTGGTGCGCAAGGCCAGATTCTCGTGCACAGTCAAGAGGTCGTCGAGCATGCTATGCTGGAATACGACCCCGATGTGCGAACGTATACGGTCGTCGTCGCGCCCTAAGGTAAAACCGTTGACCGTAACCGACCCGCTGTCTGGCGTTAATAGAGTACAAATAATGTCAATCGTCGTCGATTTGCCTGCGCCGTTGGGACCGAGAAAAGCGAAAAACGCTCCTTCTTCCACGTAAAAATCAATCCCCCGCACAGCGTGGACTTGGCCGTAGCTCTTTGTTAAGCCATTAACCTCGATAATCTTGCCCATAACCCCACCCTTTCCGCAAAATCTATTGCTCCGTTTGGTATTACGCACGGAGAGGACGAGAGTTTCTTGAACTGTAGCCTTACACACAAGCAAACCGGACCCATCGGCGCTAGAACAAGGGCGACTCGCTGTGAAGCAAAAGGCTCCGTCCCTTTTGCTTCGCAGCGTTAAGTGCGCGGCGCAGCTCGTTTGGGTACTTGCGGCGAAACTCAGCTATGGTCTTGTGGTCGGGGTGAGCCCCACGGAGCAGCCACATCACTTCTAAGTTGCGCTTTGTTTCAGCCTCGAGCTTGCGTGATGAGGTTATGCCGTTTTCCTCACCATAGGCATACAGTTTAATAAGGTCTCGAGCCGCATAGGGTGGGCGCCCTGCGGCTTTAGGTTCGGCAAACCCGAGGGCCGCGAGATCTATCCGATCAACCGCTGCGTCAATCTTGCGCACCGGGTTATCGTGGGCAATATAGTCCTCAAGTGGGGTCGGCATAAGTAATTGATTGCGGTCTAATCCACCTCTACCTCGCATGCCTAACTCTCCCTAGCATAGAGTCTGTATAACATCGCTAGCCTCGCCTGTCACAGGCCGCCGTGAAGTGCAAACCACTTGCAAATACGCTCGATACGGTCCATGGCGCGCTTAGGGGCGGTGATGGCGTGCCTCTCGCCTTGGTAGATGACTAGCTGTGTGGGCACACCGCGCTTTTTTAGCGCGACATAGAGCTGTTCGGCTTGGCTTAGCGGGCAGCGCCAGTCTAATTCGCCCGCAGTTATTAACAAGGGAGTTCTAATCTGCGTAAGGCCGGAGGCGGGGGAGATCTTTCTGTATTGCGCTTCATTCTGCCAAGGCATTCCCAAGTCGTCTTGCCACCACCGATGACAGTCGTCTGTACCAAAGGCGGCCACATAGTCCCACATGCCATGTTCGCTTACCGCTGCCCTAAAGCGGTCGGTGTGACCTACCGCCCAGTTGGTCATAATGCCGCCTTGCGAAAAGCCTGTGCAGTACAAACGCGTTTCATCGGCATATCCTATGTCAACCACGGCTTGCGCACCGTGCATTATGTCGTCGTGCTCGCGTGCCCCCCAATCGCCGCGGATCACTTCGCAAAACGCTTCGCCATAAGACGTGGACCCGCGATAGTTGACCAAAAGCACAAGGTATCCTTGTCCGGCCAAATACTGCGTGTCAAAGCGAAAATCCGGGCTGTCGTAGGCCATGGGGCCGCCGTGAATCTTGACTATGAGTGGGGCTCGGCCTGCTGTGTGGTCAAAGTTGGGCGGCAAGGCGACTAGGGCTTCGATCTCTGCGCCGCTGCTGCTCACAAAAGATATCCGCTCGTAGCGCGCTGTTTCGCGTTCGGCAAGCCACACGTTGTGCTTTGTAAGCGGGAAGGCGCTTACTTCCGGTGCATCATAGGTAAGTGCGTCAAGCGGTACTGCATAAAGTTCCCATATGGCAGCGGGGCTGCTCTTAGCAAAAACCAATTGTCCGCCGCTGCTCCCAATATGCCCCGACAAAGTCGAGAGGCGATCGAGTGTCGGTAGAACGATTTTCGTGGGGCGACCAAGCTCAGCTAGGGCGAGGCGCGTTTGCCCTCTGTCCCCCACCGCGAACAATAACTCACTGTCACTCACCCAGACTGGAGCACCAACCACCGGCCGGTCCAAGTCTTCTGTCAGCAACACGAAGGGGGTGCTCTTAAGTGGCATGGGGTAGACGCGAGCGTGCTGGGCCGCGTCGCCATGGAGGTCATCAGACACCACGCCGCCAACTGAAGCCCAGCCTTGCCCGACGCATGCCGATAAGTCATCGATAGGTTCCGCGATGGCTACATCTACTACGGCAAGATGGCGCAAAACGTAGGCGTTTTCCGGCTGCAGCGAAGTAACAAATGCTAATCGGAGACCATCAGGCGACCAGCGCGGCCAACCGGCGTTGACGTCACCATAGGTGAGGCGGCGCACATTGTCTCCACGCGGGTTAATCAGCCACAGGTCGTTGCGGCGGTTATTGTCGGCGTCGCCGGTGCGGTTGGAGACAAAGGCAATCCATTGGCCGCCCGGGGACCAGCGCGGCTCTGTTTCAGTGCAGGGCCCGTCAGTCAGGCGTCTAGCCTGTCTTGACTCTACCTCCACAACGAACAGATGCGTCTTGACGTCATCGAGGTAACCTTCTTCATCGTGCTTGTGCTGCACGCGCTCTATTACTAATGGCCCTTTTTCGCTTTCTTTGTCTTTGCCCCGAATGCTTTTAAGATAGGCCTGCTGCTTTTCGTCGGGGTCGCGCGAGGAGAACACCATCATCTTACTGCACGGTGACCAATCAAACTCGCTGACACCTTCTTCACGCCATGTCAATTGACGCGGCTCGCCGCCAAGTCGCATGTCCAGCACCCAGATTTGCGGGCGCGGCTTATCGTCGCCGCCCTTCTTGCTTTCGTTTTTCGCTTCTGCCTTGGCTGCTTCTGCCTCGGCTAAAGCGCTCGCGATTTCTAGTTCGTGGGGACGAGTAGAGATAAATGCCAAATAGCGGCCACATGGCGACCACGCCGGCGCGCTGTCTTTGGTCGCACCGCGTGTTAGGCGATGCGGTGGGCTGATGCCATCTGTCGCCACCAGCCACAGGTTTTGATAGCGGTCGTTTTCTTTCTGGCGAAACCCCTGCAGGACGTAAGCCGTATACCGCCCATCCGGCGATACCTGCTGTTGACTAGGGGTCAGCAACGAGTAGTAGTCTGCAAGCTTTAGCCTTTCTTTCATTAATAAGCCCCCTATCCCTCTGGCCTGCAGCGCACAGAGTTCCCTCTATGCCATACTTTTGCAGCCATAGGTTGTTGTGCTTATTTTAACACAGGCCCGCCGCAAAGTCCCAATATTATGGGAAAGCGGCGGGAAAAAAGGAATCTTGCTCGATATGGCCTAGCCTCAGATTACCCTACGTCCACTCTGTCCGTTAACACGTAGTTAAGTATGCCGACCTGAAATATGAGCAAAAAGCTCATATGAGCTATGTTTGTCGCCACTACATCCCAAGGCGCGTGCAGCACATAATCGGAAATAATGACCTCGCCGCATGGCGTTAATTCGGCGGGAGGGGAAAAAACTAACTGCCCAAGTGTAAAGATGCCCGGTCCCACATGAAACGCCAGTAGATAGGCCGCGACAGCCACGCCTATAATGGAAGCGATTCTTGGCCAATAGTCTTTGGTGACAGTTAATAAACCGAGCGCGCTCAATAGGGCAACGCTGAGGGCAGTCGTATAGAGACCTAAAGATAGTATGTTCAGCGCTACCAGCCAAGTGAACCCGTCTGGCATTATGCCCACGCCATGCCACGGGAACGCAGTGTAACCGACAAGAAACAGCAAGACGCACGCAAAAGCTACTATAAAATGGCATACCAGCAGCTCAATAGGTTGGCGTGGGATCTGTTGGTATAAGATACCTAGGATTTGTAGGCCTTTAACTAAAAGGATATCCATTACTACAAAGGCCATGACAGCCAATGAGACTAACCACCAAGGAGCCGTTATGTATGTCGCAACAACCGTCCCTGCGACTAAGTGCGCGACTAGACTCATGGCCAGATACCAAAGCAGCAGCCAGAGTTTATACTCTATGGCGCGAACGAAATGTTTCATTATGTACGCCATGTATCATTCCCCCCTTCGTGACTCGGATTAACCCCAGGGTTCTATTTGCGGTATGTAGTGTTCGAGCAGATAGCCGTTGACCAAGGTCAGCAGCAGACCGACAGTAGCCGCAATGAGGGCTTGTAGCGGAACCGGGAAACCAGAATCACGCAACACCTCCAAGAAAGCACTGACGAGCATGGAGTACGGCAAAAACAAGGTGAGGCTAGCCATGAAATGCAGCCCTGACGACAAACTTACGTGCAACTTTGAGTGTTGTTGCAGAAATCGCGTTCTCCATGACGGTAGTGATACACCTGCGAGTCGTGTCCGCACAATGAACACGTTTAGGATCACGGCTCCCCACAATATAGGGCCGGTCGCTCTGAATAAGGCGCGCTGCGGACTGAGCTCTGCCAGCTGCGGCAAATCGTGGGGCATTAGGTGAAACATCAAAGTATTGATCGCTATGTAACCGGTTAACAATGGCAGTAGGCCTAGAATCCTAGCTA
>DBBC01000106.1:6872-7180 GCA_002292025.1 Firmicutes bacterium UBA994 | reverse complement strand
GCGTGGAGCTGGTGATCTCCATGTCAGAGTAACGGGTAATGATTACGACGAGAAAGATGAGCCATTGTACAACGCGAAATACAGACACAATAGTGCCAAGGGGCACATGCAGCAGTCTATGGCTAAGCCACGCCACCACTGCCGCACAGAGCAATAGCCCCAGCATGCCCGGAAAAACCGGACTGCGGTACTCCCGCAGTTGCCACTTAATCAGCTTTATCATGGCGAAAGACCTCCAAGTAGTATTCCCCAATGGACTTACCTGTGCTTTGCCTAATCTCATCGGCGGCTACTTCACGGATGATTTC
>DBBC01000106.1:0-6487 GCA_002292025.1 Firmicutes bacterium UBA994 | reverse complement strand
GTAGTCAATGTGGTGTGTAGCCAAGACAATGGTGCTGTCTTGGTCAAAGGTGTCGAGAATTATCTCGATAATCTTCTCGCGCGTCACGGGGTCAACGCCGTCAAAGGCTTCGTCCAACAAGAAGAGACGTGCGCGGCGCGAAAGCACTACCGCCAGTTTAAGGCGTGCCTTCATGCCCTTGGACAGAGTCGAAATCATAGTGCGCTTCTCTAGCTCGAGTTCGCTTAGGAGGTGCTGTGCTTTGTCGCGGTCAAAGTCGCTGAAAAAGTCGTTGAAAAAGTCGACAGCATCGCCAACGGTCATCCAATCGAGAAAGTAGTCGGCGTCAGGTAAGTAGGCCACTTTTGCCTTGGTGGTGAGCCCTGGTTTCACGCCGTCGATCAGAACCTGCCCCTGATATAGCTTCGTAAGGGCAGCACAAATCTTAAGAAACGTCGTCTTGCCGCTGGCATTGGGGCCAAGCAAACCGTAGATTTTCCCGCGCTGAAAGCGGCAATTGACTCCGTTCAGGGCAGTCACCGCACCAAAACGCTTGACAAGGTTTGAAGCTACAAGAACATCATTCACAAAACTCACTCCTTTGTTGTATTAGACGATAGTCCTAACTTAACTTATGGTGGGCTAAGAAGTGGTGGACATGCTCCTGGATCTCGCGTGCGCTAAACCCAAGGCTGACCATTTCACTCGCAAACCGCATCGCGGTAGTTTCCGCCAGCTCACGTTTTAGACTTTCTGCCAAGCTGGTGCTCGTACTGACAAACGTGCCCAAACCTTTTTGCTTAGTAAGTACACCCTCTTGCTCGAGTACGGCATACACTCGCGCTACGGTGTTGGGATTGACCCGCATGATAGCTGCCTGTTCTTTAATGGTTGGTACTTGCATGCCGGCAGTTAACTCGCCCAGAGCCACTTGCCGCTTTATTTCGTGTATGATCTGCAAGTAGATGGGCTCACGGTCATTGTAGCGCATGAAAAACTCACCTCCCCATGTGTGACCTCTTGTTTCCTCCGCTGTGGCAGCGCGACTATTTAAAGCATGTGCTCAATTCGCCACCGGTAGAGCGCCACCGCGGTTACAAATAGCGCCCCTATCCAGAGAAAAATAGCAAATAGTTCTGGGTGGAACTGGCTTAAAGGTGCACCTTCATGGACAATGCCTAGGATCACCCTTGATAAGTGATAAACTGGGTTATGGTCGGCTATGGTCGCAAAGATAGTCCCTTCGAATCTGCCGACACGATTCCAGTCAGAAAGATTGATTATCATCATAGAAGTGACAATAGCGATGAGGACGGTCGAAAATGCGCCCTTGGATATCACGGCGAAGTTGAGCCCGAGAGCCAGAGCAAAAAGCACCCCCATCAGCAGAGCAAGCAGCAGGTCCAGCCAAGCGCCCGGGATAGTGATGCCATAAGCAAACATCATGACGAATACGAGGCCCACCATAATACCTAACCTAGCGAACATGTCTAGGGACACGCCCAGAAGAAAGCCGGTCTTACTGATGGGCATGATGAGTATTCGCTTCAAGGTGCCGCTGCGGCGCATATCCACCATGGTCGATCCCACACCGGCACAGCCGATGATAAGCATAAAGAAAAACGTGACGAGGGCAATCGTAGCCGCCCTTTCCGCCATGTCCTTTGCGCCTATATTCATAACCACTACGAACCCCACCGGCATCGCGATCAAAAAGAGGAGCCCTAATTTGTCTCTTAATAGGTCTCTCAAGGTATATCGGGCCAGAATGAGCGATTTCATTTTTCATGCCCCTCCTCTCTTAGCTCTCTGCCGGTATAATGACGAAAAACGTCGTCAAGGGTAATCCCTCTCTCGCTGCTGCTTCGGATTAAGAGTTTGCTTTCCTGCACCAACTGTTGAACCTGTGGCAATGCACAGCTCTTGAGGGTAACTTTTAGGGATAGCTGGTCGAGATTCGCCCCTACCACATCGGGGAGCGCAGTAATTCCGTCTACCAGCTCGCACGCAGGTGGTTGGGCAAAGTGGTACTCCGCTACCAACTCTTCACTGAGCGTGGCCTTCAACTCTTGCGGACTCCCTTGAGCGACGATCTTTCCACGGTCGATCAAGAGTATGCGCGAACAGAGTTCATCTGCTTCTTCCATGTAATGCGTGGTCAATAATACTGCCTTCCCACTTTCGCGGAGTCTGCGGATGAACCCCCACGCCTCGGCGCGACGACGAGGGTCGAGCCCCACCGTGGGCTCGTCTAAAATAACGAGCTGCGAGTCTGCTACACTTCCCAATGCGAAGTTGAGCCGATGTTTCTGTCCCCCAGAGAGCGTCTCCGCCAGCTTGTCTGCTTTTTCCTCCAGTTCGAATTCGTTGATGATTGCAGCCACTCTGTGCTTAATGCGAGGTATCCCGTACAGCTCGGCCGCCAGCGAAAGGTTCTCGCGTACGGTTAGGGTGTCGAATATGGCGGCCTGCTGCGGCACGTAGCCTATGGCACGACGCACTTTAAGCCCATTCTTCATTGGATCAAGGCCGTAGACGAGCACGCTCCCCGAAGTTGGCCGGCGCAGCCCGACGATGAGGTCGATGGTGGTGGACTTACCCGCCCCATTAGGGCCTAACAAACCTAGGATTTCTCCTTTTTCTATGGCAAATGTAACATCGTTCAGCGCCGTCGTGTCGCCGAACTTCATAGTGAGCTTCTCTACTTTAACAAGGCTCATAGACATCCACTCCTCCACGAAGCAAAAGGGACGGAGCCTTTTGCTTCATCTCTTTTCAGGGCCGCTAGGCGTCAGTGGCAGGCAGGCGAAACAGAATCCCGCGGCCGTACATCAGCCTACGCCACAGCCATTCCGCCGGACCAAAGGCGAACCGCTTGAGCCATAGCCAGCTGAAAATCATCTGACCAGCGAAAATACCGATGGTCAGCAGCACCCCGTCACCGGCCCCCACTTGTCCAGCCAGTCCTAGGCCATAGCCTTGGAAGATCAAGGTGGCGATAACCGATTGCATTAAATACGTGGTCATCGACATCTGCCCTACGGGGATAAATGGCCTGAGCAGCCAGCCGAAGAGGGTGCTTCGCGCTAGGAGGATAAGTGCGCAGATGTAAAACAGCAAACTGCCACCCCACCCGATCAGCGCTAGTACACCGGCTAGCGCCCATGCCAGAGGATTGTCGGTCACGAAGGGTATCCACGCGGAGAGACCCAAGCCGAGTACAGCGCTTATCAGCGTAGGGAGCAGCGCACGACTAAACGGCCCCTCGCCGCGGACTAGGCTATCGACGATCCCCGCCTTGCCGGCGTAGAGCCCCACGAGGAATAAAGGGAGGAGAAAGAAGAGAAAAAGAAGGGGTGCAAAGAGCAAAAACGGCACGGTCATGGCGCGGGTCAGCACAGCTCCCCAGTAAGACTGTTGCAGCAAGAGCGCCGGCAGGCCTTCCAGCAAGCCTTTCATAGCGTTCATCATCTCGGGAGTGAACTGGCCCATCGCCTCCATGAGCCATGG
This sequence comes from Firmicutes bacterium UBA994, assembly GCA_002292025.1. Lineage (GTDB taxonomy): Bacteria > Bacillota > UBA994 > UBA994 > UBA994 > UBA994. The sequence goes on along the minus strand of DBBC01000106.1, from coordinate 2,998 downwards.
CACTAGCGCGAATAAACCTCCCGTCGCGAGAACCCAGACGATACCAAACCCAATGAGCCATTTGCGCAAGGACGATAGGTGCAGGCGCATAAACAACAGGAGGACTACGCCGGTGACCGCAAAGCTGTACAGAATGTCCCCTTCCCAGATGAACACGTAATGCAGTATCCCAAACACCATTAACAGCCACAACCTGCGCCAAAGGACCCGCCTGAAGGAACGCCCCTTTTGGTCAGCCCGTTCCATGATCATGTAGCACCCCAAGCCAAACAATATGGATAGGATCGAGACGCACCTGCCGGCGACGAGCCCGGAAATCGTCCAAGTCGCGACTTGGTCCCAAAAAGGAATTTCCCCCGCTAGACCCGATAAACCTGGGACGAGCATGAATACACCGCGAAAGTCCATTCTAAATACCATCATATTGACTAATAACACGCCGAAAAGAGCGACGCCGCGAATGATATCGAGCGCGTCAGTTCGCTCACGAGGCGCAACAGCTGTTAAACTTGTGCGTTCCATTAACGATCATTCTCCTCTTCGTTTGTACTACTTGATTGTCCTACTTCTTCGCCGTAAAGGCGGGTCATAGAGCGCGGCACTCATAGTTTCACTGGACGAATTACCCGATCGTGGTGCATGTTTTGCTTTCAAATCTAGCGCATCAAAACTCGCCTCCTTATCGCACTTAACGTAGCACTTCACGAGCGTAATAGTATACTAGCCAGCTAGTATACTATAGCAACAAAGTCCCCTTGTCAAGAAGCAAAAAGCTCCGTCCCTTTTGCTTCAGAAGCAAAAGGGACGGAGCTTTTTGCTTCACAGCAGGAAATAGACAAGCAAGGGGATTGTCAATGCCGACAGCAGGGTGGACACGAAAACTACCTGTGCGGCAAAGGCTGGATTAGCATTACATTCATCCGCTAAAATGGCGGTGTTGGCCGCGGCAGGCATGGCAGCGATCAATGTCGGCACACCTAGGAGCAAGGAGTGTGAAGTAAACAGCCGGAGACTAAACCAAACGGCCAAAGGAACAAGAACCAATCTGAGCAGACTGATAAAATATATACGCCCATTGGCAAGCCATCGACTGCCGTTAATCGCAGCAAGCAACGAGCCCACCACAATCATGGAAAGGGGTGTAGTGACGCCGCCTATTTGCCGTACGGCTAGGAGTAGAGGGATGGGCAGTGCAATAGAGAAGGCGAACAGCACAAAGCCTATCACCACTGCCACAACGGCAGGGCTGACAAACAATTGCCAAGTAACGCGATATGCCGCTGTATTGTCGCTTACCTTAAGCAATGCAACCCCGAGCGTGAAAACCAGTAAGTTAAAAGGCAGGTTGTAGACGGCTGCATAGAATAGCCCCTCCTGCCCAAACACTGCCAGCACCACTGGGTACCCCATAAATCCGACATTGGAGAACAACAGAGCAAACCTAAATACGCCCAACTCTTGCCTAGGAATCCTGAGCATTCTTGGCACGACTAAGGCCGCGACAGCCAGAGCGGCGTACACCAACAAGGCGATAACTATAATCACAGCGCTGTGTCGCAGCAACTCATCCGAAAAAGTCTGCTGCAGACTGTCTATGATTAGTGCAGGCATGGCCAGATTAAGCAGTATACCGGAGAGACCCCGCGTGATCACGTCGTTGAGAACCTGCAGCCGGCGGGCAACAAAGCCCACCACCAAAACAATGAAAAGAACCATTATCTGTAAAAATACGGCATAGAAATCCATGTCCCAGTCTCCCAACATGCTTGCTTATCTGACGCAAGTGCACTACGATGATTGTAGCACTTATTCTTCGCCCGTTGCCCCTTCTCAAAATAAAAGATATGATGGTGGCATATGTGACACCTAAAAGCATGAAACGGGGGGAGTTTTCAGTGCAACTGCTGTTACGCGCGGCCATATCCGGGCAATGATTGCGGTGGTATCAACATTGAGCACCCGCATGCCACTGCTTGGCGCCATAATCATCTCCCTGCCCATTAACTCCATCTTGGCAATGGTTTGGCTGTACGAAGACACAAAGGATATTAACTTAGTCATCGGCCTCTCGCAGTCAATTTTCTGGATCATCATTCCTTCTTCTATCTTTTTTTTAGCTATGACTTTCTTTTTGCGCAGACAGCATGGGTTCTACCCTTCTTTAGGCCTAGCGGCGGTCGTGATGATAGGGGCTTACTGGGTTTACGTTCGTCTGATGGGTCTGTTTGGTGTAAAACTCTAAGCAGCACCACGTCCGCCCCACCCTTTTAGCTGATGTAATGAGGTGCAATCCATGAAGTAGTCCGCCTAGGTCGCGGCGCGTTTGGCGCGACCTTCGTACCTTGCAAGGTATCAACTAAACATCAAGGAGGTCGCCATGTCTAACGAACTGCTGTTTTTGGTCACTATCCTAGTAGGGTTTCTGCTCATCTTGTTCACCTTCCGTTATTTCGGCAAAGCGGGTATGTACTGCTGGATCGTGATGTCGATTATTGTCTGCAATATCGAAGTGCTCAAGACTGTCGCCATCGGCGGCATTGTCGCCACCACGGGCAATGTGCTTTATGGCGCCACATTTCTCGCCACTGATATCATTAACGAAATCTATGGGCCCAAAAGCGCGCGCAATGGAGTCCTACTAGGCTTCGTCGCCATGATTGCGACGACCGCGATGCTGCAGCTCACGCTGCAGTTTGTGCCCCACGCCAGTGACTGGGCTCACCCGCATTTAACTGCCCTCTTCTCCTTTTTGCCGCGCATCGCTTTCGCCAGCCTCACAGCTTACTTGGTTAGCCAGTTTATGGATATCTATATTTTTGTGCGCTTGCGCGCTCGATTTAGTGCCAATAAGTACATCTGGCTGCGTAATAACGGCAGTACGCTGCTGAGTCAGCTTGTTGACTCGGTAGTCTTTTCTCTGCTTGCCTTTACCGGTGTTTTCCCACCGGGGATTGTGCTGCAAATCACGGTCTCCACCTACCTGCTCAAAGCCATTATT
>DBBC01000042.1 GCA_002292025.1 Firmicutes bacterium UBA994 | reverse complement strand
CAAGAGTGTTAGCGCCGCGACTAGGGCGGTAAGAAACCCCCCCATGATTATGATGCCGGCAGAACTCCCTAGGGAGTAGACCCACGGCAGGGGATAAACCAGTCGCCTGATTAGATCGCCGTGAGGCACCGTCGCTCTAATGGCTAACACAGACAGGGCGATAAACAGTGCTGCAGTCAAAGTAGGGCCGGAGGCAAACAGGAAGCGGGCCCGGTTAAGTTTAATCGCGAGCAGAAACGGAATGGCATGGGCAATGACAAAAGGCAACCCTAAGGCCAAGACGAGAACCAGAAACCATGCCGATAGCGACCGAGTGGCACCAGCCACGAAGGAAAAGTAAGACATGGCTATCGCTCCTGTGGCCGCCCGTCCGGTGATGACGCGGCTTCCTGCCGGCAGCAGATGGCCGGAGGCCGCAACGGGCAGTTCTTGCCAGCCGAGACCTTGCTTTTCTGCTAAGGTTTCGTCGGTTTGTGCCACTTCATTAGTGAAGATATTCCAGACATAACCTGTTTCAGCGCCGTTCCCACCCTCCAAAAAGAAATACAGCTCATCCCCAACGTGACCGGGGTGTTGGGCAAACCTGATGGCGGTGATTTCACGGTAATCGGCAGGGCGCAATGCTGTTAAGTTTACGCTCTGGTACTTCCCTTCCCACAGATCAAATAAAATTAGCCTTTGCTGTGCGCCATAAGCCATAAAACGACTCTGCAAAAATAGAGGACGGGGCAAGAAGGCAAAGGGCGCGGCTGGGGGCAGATATTCTTCCCAGTAGGCACTGCGATCCCCCTCGTGCCTGCTGATTGGGCCAAACTGCCAGCCAGGCTGTAAAGACCGCCAGTAGCGATGAACAAGTGACAAGGTCTCGGGATACGGCATCGTAAACTCCGGTATGGCACCCACACTAGGAGCGGGAGGGGTTACCGGGGCTTGCCTCTCTGCATCCGGAACTATACTGTCGATAACCCTAATTTCCCCGGTGTCTAAGGTCAAACTAAAGGTGTGGTCCTGGTTTTGCCAAAATGATGCCGGCAGTTCGCGGTTTAGAGTAAAGTAGACCCTTCTCGTTTGGCGATTAAAGGCGAGCACAATACTAGCAGCGGTGCGCAGGTATTGCCCGGGAAATAGGGCTGCCAGATCTAGGCGGTGGGTTCTTCGCGACGGCAGCTCGACGAGATAAAGCCCTGCATCGGTAGCGGCCGCCAACATTTGGGGAGCAGGTAGGGACCAAGCTGGCCGAGCTAGGTAGTAAGGCAATGGCTCTAGCGCAAACAGCCTATTGTCGGCATTATCGCACACGTAGTATATGAGAACCCCATTCTCCCAAGTGGGGAGCAGCCTCATATCGCTAGGCGCGCCATAAGTGATGCTGGGCGGACCAAACTCCATATGGGTATTCTTAAAAGCCTGGAATTCTGGGCTGGCTTTAACTTGAGCCAGAAAAACGGCATCGGGTACGGTCAAAATTGGGCTTTGCCGGTCGAGGCCAGGCAATAGCAGCACCAGAGCCAGTAAATCATCAAAGGAAAATAATGATGTGTCAATCAAGTAGGCGGGGCCTAGGCTCGTCGTACGGTCAGAAAGCAAGGTAGCGGCAGGCGCCCGCGTAAGGACTGCCGCATGTAAGTCTACGCCGCGAACCGCATCCTCTCGGTACTCGGCTCTAATTACTAAAAACTGATACCGGCGGTCTAGCTGGCCTCGCGCATGCATGGCTAAAAATATGCGCTCCAGAACCTGCACCTCTTGCTGCAGCCTAGCTAGGGCCACTGCTCTTGCCCCTTCGTTTAGGCCCTCGCCGGAAAAGGACAGATACACAGCCCGATCCCTGCCACCGATCATCGGCGGTGTCGGTGCGGCGGCGGGGGTCACACTAGGTGCTACTCCACCAACAAAAGCGACCAGCAAGATTCCAGCCAAGGTGAGCCTCAACAACTTCATGTGCCCGTCCTCCTGCTAATAAATAGACCCGCGACATTCTCTTTAGTTCACACGCATGCCGCTTGGGATGCGTGCTGCCGGTGGAGCGGCCTCGCAGCATGAGTGAGTCAAATCGCTTGACGCCGGACTGTGGACGAGTGTATTGTGAAAATTGTAAGGCGGTTCAATCACGATGGCGTTCGCGGCAGGGAAAAAGCAGAATGGAGGGAGTACAGGCTGATGAAGCTGGTGGTGCTGTATCCACATGCAAGAAACAAGTTTCTGGCAGGCCTGATACTCTACCAGCATAGAATTGAGTGGGTCAAGGTGGGCCAGCCTATTCCCAGAACACCTTTGTTGGTTACGGCTGGCGGTGATGGGACGATTAACTATGCCGTCAACAACGTCGATCTAGAAGAAACTAGGCTTATTGTGCTGCCGCTAGGCAGAGGTAATGCTCTGTCTCGCATTCTGAAACTGCCGCTGAGTATGATAAATGAGAAGCATTTAGAGCGTGCCGCGGAGCTTGAGATTCCGCTCATGGAAGCGAACGGTAGGCTGGCAGTTTTTGGTGCAGGAATGGGTAAGGGCAGTGAATTTGTTGGTTTTGCCAATCCTTATTCACAGCTGGGTACACCTTCTTACGTGGCAAGTGCTCTTAAATCGATCCAGACGAACCGTTCTTACTCGATTTGCATTAACGGCGAGCCGCACCATGGCTTGCTAACTGTGGAAGCGTCGGTCTGGGGAAAGATCGGGTTCGGCTTGCCACTAACTTGGCAAGGGACACCGGGCACCTTTTTGACTCTGATCAGGGGACGTCCTCTTAACGTAGTGGTGGGGCTCCTGCTAGGACAAATCCCGAAGTGGGAAGGCGCCATCACCTTATCCGGGGATAGCTTTGTGCTTGAATCAGACATCGCCATACCAGCCCATATCGATGGGGAAACATTTTCGACCAAACGGCTGGCCATACAATCTTCTGCAAAGCGAGGGAAAATC
>DBBC01000063.1:548-9228 GCA_002292025.1 Firmicutes bacterium UBA994 | reverse complement strand
TGCGCGACAGAGCTGACCACACTCGCGTGCAAGGTGTCGATGCTGTTGATGGCGGCTGCTAAGGAGTCCGCCTCGGCCCGTAACTCGGCGCAGGTGCGCCTGTACATGCGCAGCAACGGCACTTCTCCGGCTGTTTCCCCGCCGCGATACAAGCGCAGGGTAGCCTCCAGAGCCGCCAGCGTAAGCTTGTCAATACGTAAAGCTCGCGCTAGGGGATGTTGTCTGATTGCGCTGATATAGTCACTTTTCCCCACAATAACGCCTGCCTGCGGCCCGCCCATCAGCTTGTCTCCGCTAAACGTGACCACGTCTAAGCCTTGCGCAACGGCCTCTCTTACCGTGGGCTCGTCAAAATCAGGCACTAAAACCCCACTCCCGAGGTCACAAATGGTCAAGAGACCACGCCTGCCCGCCAGTTTTACGAGCTCCGCACTATCTACCGCCGCAGTGAAGCCAATGATGCGGTAGTTACTGGTGTGCACTTTGAGTAATGCCGCTGTGTGGGATGTAATGGCCCGTTCGTAGTCCCGGAGGTGCGTCTTATTGGTGGAACCAACCTCTCTAAGCAGCGCGCCGCCCTGTTCAATAATCTCGGGTATCCTAAAGGAGCCCCCTACCTCCACTAATTCGCCTCGCGATACGACGACCTCTCGCCCTTTAGTCAATGCTGACAGCACCAAAAGCACTGCTCCGGCATTATTATTGACCACTAGAGCATCTTCTGCGCCGGTCAGTTCTGTAAGCAGGTCCCGCACGTGGTCTTGTCGGCTGCCACGCTCTTTGCGTTGTAAATTATACTCTAGTGTAGAAAACCCGCGTGCGGCATTCTCGATGGCCTGTATGGCAACGGCGGCTAACGGCGCGCGCCCAAGGTTGGTGTGCAGCAAAACTCCGGTGCCGTTAACTACACGCCTCAGACTCAGCCGAGCGCCGCTTTCAAGTCTCGCCTGCAAAGATGCCGTTAACCCCTCCAAGGCCTTACTTATGTCCTCGGCCTGTGCCGTACCCGTGGCAATTCCCTGTCGTAGCTTATGCAGTTCCTCGCGCAGTGCGTGTTGCACAGCATCGCGCCCAAACTTCGCGGCCAGGACTGTGGTTGCGGGAGAGCGCAGCACCTCGTCAACTTGAGGCAGTAAACGATAAAGTTCAACGTTCAGTCTTTATCACTCCGCTCAAGTACCTTTCCACACCGGCGGCCGCTAAGGCTCCGTCACCTACTGCTGTCGCCACTTGGCGCAAGCTCTTGGGCCGTACGTCGCCGGCCGCAAACACACCCTCCTCCTGCGTAGAAAGGTCATGTTCGCTGGCTAGGACATACCCGCCTCGGTCCAGCGGGAGCACGCCCGCCAAGAATCCGGCATTAGGGATTAGCCCAACATAGATAAACACACCGCTCGTGGCGACAGTTTCTGTAGTATTTGTCTTTACATTACGCACGGCAACGCTTGTTACCGAACGCTCGCCGTAGATGGCCTCCACTACGGTGTCGTACATGACTTGGATTTTGGGGTTCTGCAAAGCACGCTCCACAATAATGGGAGCGGCACGGAACTGGTCGCGGCGGTGTATAATGGTCACTTGTGACGCAAACCGAGTGAGAAAAGAAGCCTCCTCCACGGCCGAGTCGGCGCCGCCTACCACCACAACGCGTTTATCGGCATAGAGGGCACCGTCGCAGGTTGCACAGTACGACACTCCTGCCCCGGTGAACTTATCTTCCCCCACCACACCGAGCTTGCGCGGCGACGCGCCGGTAGCTAGGATGACTGTCCTCCCTTCATAGCTTCCTAGCTGGCCGCGAATAACTTTAATCGGCCCTGCCAATTCTACTCTTTCTACTTCGTCGTAAATAACCTCCGTGCCAAATCGCTCCGCTTGCTCTAACATGCGCAGGGAGAGATCCACTCCGTTCATGCCTAAGGGAAACCCAGGGTAGTTTTCTATGTGCTCGGTAGTCGCCATTTGGCCACCAGGCGCCAGTCTCTCCAGTATGAGAGTCCGAAATCTGGCCCGCGCCGTGTACAAGGCAGCAGTAAGACCAGCCGGTCCCCCGCCGATAATCACAACATCGTAAACTCCAGGCACCAATCTTCCTCCTAATTAAAAACTCCACTACGGCAAAAACAAAAGACAAAAAAGCGAGTGATCCACGAAGAACACTAAGGGCACTGAGGATATAGAAGAGACCCAGCAGTGTGTCGCGGGTCTCTGCGTATCCTAGGCTTCGATGCTGTAGCCGGCGGCAACAATCGCGCCGCGCAAAGCCTCTGTTGACACCACCCTAGGGTCGTAAGCGACCGATACCCTCCGCTGTACCAAATCTACTGCCACAGTTCCCACACCAGACAACGCCGATAACGCCCGACTCACGGCCGCTTTGCAGTGCCCTCAAGTCATGCCTGTTACGGTAAAGACTATTTCTTGCATGAAAAGCCCTCCTATTTCATAAATCTCTCCAGAGCGTCTAAGAATTCATCAATGGCGGCCTCGGATTGACCTGACTGCACGGCAGCAGTTAGGCAGCCACGCGCATGAGCATCTAAAACTTGCACGCCGACTTGAGCTAGCGCGGCGCGAACAGCCGTCAATTGCGTGAGAACGTCAATGCAATAGCGGTCCTCCTCCACCATACGCTGCAACCCCCTCACCTGACCCTCAATGCGGCGTAAGCGGCGCAGCACTTGGTCGCGATTAGCTTTCATGCTTGCCCCGGCAGGCGTGACAAAAACCAAAAAAGCGCAGACTGTGGTCTACTATTCTGAAATTTTTGTCGGCGGAGATGCGCGCTTCAAGCTCTTCCAGCAGGTCTTCATTAAACTCAATTATGTCGCCGCAGCCTAGGCACAGCAAGTGATGGTGGTAGTGCTTCTCTTGCTCTCCTGCTAGCTCGTATTTTCTGCCCCCGTCGCCAAAGTCTAGGCGCGACAAAATCCCTAACCCCGCAAACAAGTCTAGGGTGCGGTAGACCGTGGCCAGCCCAATTTCAGGGTTCTTATCGCGACTTGCTTGGTAGATGTCTTCCGCGGTCAAATGCATATCCTTGTGGTCCAGCAGTATTTTAAGAATCGCTTCGCGCTGCGGGGTCAGCCTATGATCGCGTTCCTTAAGGATATCGCGGACTTCTTCCACCCTTGACTGCTCGCGCAATACAGCACACCTCAACTTCTCTTTAATGAACGTAACCGTTTTTTGTACGCCCGTTGCCGTCAGGTCCCCTCATTGTTTGCTATACTTATGATATTCTGGCGAGTTCGGGCCAGTATATGCTGATAAAAATTGGTGAGGTGCTGTGCACATTCCGAAAGGTTAACTGGCTTGCTTAACGTAGCTACAGACATCCCGAGGGGAGAGTCAAAAGAAACCTCGCCTAGCTGAGAATCGAACAAGATTGTCGGTCTACCGGCTTTTATCCAAGACAAGACCTCTTTTCTGTCTTCGGTTACCGCCTCGGTGTCCACGATTAAAACTGCGGGTGCGAGGTTTACCGCCGCGTCGAGGGAGTCGCACACTCGAATGTCAAAGCCGTGACGCTTGAGAATGGTCGGAGTCACTAGGGCAAGAATATTGTCCTTAGTTACAAAGGCGACAGGTGGCAAGGAGAGAAAATCAGGGCGCTCAGCTAAGGGAGCATCCTCCGCCTTTCCCGCGCCGCGCAAATCCTTGATGTAGATGCTGTGCGGTATCTGCTTCGCAGCGCGCTTAAGTTCAGCGGCAATCTCACCGATCTCCCAATGCGACTCAATCTCTCTGCGCTCGTTCGTGACCACTGCCAAACTGATGGTGGCGACAGTGTGCCGAACTTCCTGACCTTGGCGGTTGAAACCAGCGATATACCCGCGGGCGCGGTCAAGCGGATGGTAGAGAAAAGGCACATCAGCGGCAAACAAACGAATGATGTGTTGACACACGGCATCCGCCTTGTCAGGGGTGGTACAGACAACAAAATCGTCTCCCCCGATGTGGCCGACAAAATCATACGGGTTGCCAAACCGACGCAAGGCGTCAAGGACGATCGTAGCTAGCAGCTTGATCCCTTCATCTCCCTGCAAAAATCCATAGGCATCGTTGATGGATTTAAAGTTATCGATATCCGCATAGATAACGGCAAAAGGCCTCTTCGACGCCACAACGCGCTTAAACTCCGCTTCGATCGTTGTATTGCCTGGCAGTCCGGTAAGGGGGTTAAGGGACCTCTCCTGCCAAGAGCGCCGCAGTTGAGCCCTGATTCTTGCCATTAACTCGCCGTGCGCATAGGGCTTTTGGACGAAATCGTCAACTCCGGCATCTAGCGCGGCCACTAGGTCTTCTGTCGAGCCGCACGCGGTAAAAATCATGATCGGTACATGGGCAATAAGCGTGTTACGGCGCACTTCGCGCACAACCTCCAAGCGGTCGCTTGCCGTCAGCACATCATTGAGTATAATCAGATCAGGGCGCTCGCGCATAGCCAAGCGCACAACGCTTGGCCCCTCTTGGGTCATTATCACGTCATAACCGGCCTCCGTGAAATTAACACGAAGGGACGCGAGGGAGGGGTCGTCTACTACTAAGATGCGCTGAGCGATGCGACTCACTCCTTGCGAATGTCCCTGCATAAGGGAACTCATAAATCTTGGCGAAATCAGTGCTATCCGCTTTGTATTCGGTCTGACTTAATTAATTCCTGCTGAACATGAACTTCTATGGTAACGATTTAGCCTGTTCAGAGCGAGGGGTGATCCACGAAGAACACTAAGGACACGAAGACGCAGGATAAAGATAGCCTTAGTGTTCCTTGATGGAACTTCGTGTCCTTCGTGGATGGTAACTCTTTTATGTTCAAAGGCCAAGTATGGCCTGATAAACACGTCGCGCTTCGTGGGCATCACTGGTGCCATTTATAAGGGCGCGCCCGTCGGCAAACACAATCACCTCGCGTTCTTGGGCTTCAACACGCAAACTGAACTTCGTCCGCGTTACCACAAGACCCTTGGCGGCGAGCACCTGCGCCAATTCTACCAAGTCTGGTTGAGCAGTGGCGGAGCTCACCAGCACACTATTGCGTCCACAGACTATGCTAGCCTCTGGCAGCCTGTCGCCTGCGAGAAAGAGACGCAAGCCTCCCCGACAGGCGGGGCAACTTTCGTCGCGCTGTAGGGAGAGAGTATGAAAGCTGCTGTTCCACACGTCTAGCTCCAGTATACGCCCCTGCACAGCGTGCGGCGCGATAATCAACTTCATAACTTCTACTGCCTGCAGCGCGGCTATAGTAGCGGTAGCAGATGCCAACACGCCTTCTATTTCACAGCTATCGCCCGCTCCGAGCATAGGCAATTCGCTAAAGAGACACCTAAAGCAAGCTCCCTCGGCGCGAAAAGTCGCTGTCATGCCGCGACTGCCTAGCGCGCCGCCATAGACCCACGGCAACTTTAGTTCTAAGCACGCGTCGTTAATGGTAAAGCGCGTGACATAGTTGTCGGTGGCGTCGACGGCTACTGTGCTGCCCGTAAGCATGTCGACCGCTTTACTGCCGCTAAAGTCGGTTACGAGCGGTAAAATCTCTACATCACTATTAATCGTTTGCAGATGCGCCGCCAGAGCCATTGCTTTAGGCAGTCTCTCTGCCGCATCGCGCTCGGTAAACAAGAACTGTCGCTGTAGATTAGACAACTCTACCACATCTCTGTCCACAATTTGCACACAGCCTACCCCACCGCGCACCAACAGCTCGGCAGCCACAGTGCCCAGAGCGCCACAACCAATCACAGTGACCTTTGCCGCCCCTAATTTCGCTTGGCCAGCTTTACCTACAAACGGCAGCGCGATCTGTCGCGAGTAACGTTCCATTGGGCACCTCCTGTGATGTAACATGCAAGAACGGCTGGCCCGGGAATGGCGATAGACTATAGCACAGCGGCCCAAAATGCCTTATGATAGCTGAAAGCCATCAATTTCTGTGTTTAGGGAAATTGATGTAATGACACGACCGCAGACGAGGAGGACGAGCTTTGGAAACTAAAGGATTACGACTAGGGGTTACGGAAACAGACATAGAGCGATTGCGTCAAGGCTACTATACTGACGCCTACTTTACCAACACAACCGCCATCCTAGCGCGGTTAGCGCGGGAAGGCTATGTCCATCGAGGAGTCCCCGTAGGTGACATCGAAGTTGAAATGCAGTTTTTCCCTCGCCGACAACCCTTTGCCGTACTGGTGGGGGTGGAGGAGGCGGTTCATATTTTGCGGGAGTGCGCCGGCTTTTACAACTCAGATCCAGCGGGCGACTTTATCAACGCCTTCGCGGAACTTGAAGTAGAGGCGGCGCGCGACGGCGCACTGGTACCATATCATGGGGATCCCAGTTTTGTCACGCCCGTCCTTAAAGTGCGCGGTAAATATCGCTACTTCGGCCAACTGGAAACACCGATCCTCGGCGTATTAACTGAGGGCTCACGTATAGCCACTAATGTCTACCACACCCTTGCGGCCGCACGCGGCAAGGATATTTTGTTTTTCCCGGCCCGCTTTGCCCACTATAAAGTTCAGCCTCTGCATGGCTATGCATATAAAACGGCGGTGGATGCTTATAACTTGCACCATCGTACCGCAAGCCGAGTCTTCGTCTCGACCCATGCCCAAGGCGCCTATTATGGCGGCCGGGGTGGCGGCACGATTAGCCATTCCAGTATTGCCTGTTTTTTGGGTGATACCGTAGAGACTATGCTTCAGTTTTGCCGTATCATACCGCCTAGCGTACCCCGCATCGCCCTGATAGATTTTCATAATGACTGTGTGCGCGAGGCACGCGCAGTACTCACAGCCATGTTTCCCTTGTACTTAGAAGCTGTACTATGCGGCGACGAACAAGAAGCCCAGCGGTATCGCCTCTTTGGCGTGCGCCCGGACACCGCGGGCAATATGCGCGATAGCTCCGTAGAGCCGACAGGTGACAAGGAATCGGACATGGGGGTTAACCCACGGCTGGTGCGCAACATTCGCTCCGCACTTGATACCGCGCATGCCGCTTGGGATATCGCCGACGAGCATCGATTGTTGGCTGCAAGCTATTGTCGTGACGTTAAAATCGTGGTTACGGGGGGATTTGACGTAGCGCGCATCCGGCGTTTTGAAGCAGAAGACGTGCCGGTAGATATGTATGGCGTAGGCTCTTCGCTCCTAGAGAACGCGCGCGGTAGCACGACGGACTTTACCGCCGATATTGTGCGCGTCAAGATAGGTGGCGTTTGGCAATGCCTAGCCAAACAAGGACGTCAACAGAATGCTAACCCTGCACTCGAGGCGATCACGTAGCAGAAGATGAGGGATTGCTGCGTTCGGGATAATTGATAATACTCTTTACTCCAAACCCAAGCAGCCCGCCTACGACGCATAACACACCAGCCCCGGCTATCATCCACACCGGCCCTATCGAATCGACCATGGGGCCGGATATTGCTATCCCCACGGGACGCAACGCGCCGCTAACGGTATCACGTGCGGTAAAAGCCCGGCCCCTGTACTGCTCGGGCGTTTCTCGTTGCCAGATGGTACGCGAAGCGACGTTAGCCACGACCAGAACAAAGCCTACGGCAGCGCCCCCAAACAAGAGCTGCCATGCGGACTGGGCACGCGCCACCACAACCGTAAAAATACCCAGAGCGATGAGCGAGAAAACCATAATCTTGCCCGTAGCAGAGAGTAAAGCTGGTTTCGCTGCGACCAGCAGTGACGCTCCCAGTACCCCAGCTGACATAAAGCTTCCAAATAATCCAAGGAGCTGCGGGCCGCCCAGCAGTACATTCTTTACGAGGAGCGGCAAGGAAACGCTGATGGGCGCAAGGCTGAGGTTAATCAGCATGGCGTACAAGAGCATCGGCAACAATAATCTGTTGCCAAGAATAAACTTTGCCCCGTCCTTAAGGTCACGGCCAAAGGCGCGTTGCTTGACCACTGTTGGCTGCGCGGGCAAACGGATTAACAGGAGCGTAAACGAGGCAAAGAAAAAAGAAATGGAGTTTGCCAGTATGGCCACGCCTACGCCTGCCACGGCAATGACTACCCCGCTGAGTGCCGGGGCCAGAAGCCCGATGATGCTGTTGGCGGTCTGCATCAGCGAGTTTGCCCTGACCAGTTGCTCCTTCCCTACAATGGCAGGGATGGTGGCCTCGTAAGCCGGTCCGTCGAGCGAGGATGCGGCGCCGAGGATCGCGGCCGCGGAAATAACCACAGGCAGCGAAAAATACTCGCGCCAGAACAGCATGGTCATGCCTAGCGTAATTACCCCCAGCAAAGTATCGGCAAAAAGCATCATGCGCCGCTTGTCTAGCCGGTCTACGTACACTCCTACTATGGGCGCGAGCACCAGACGCGGGAGGGATGAGGCCAACGCCACATAAGCTACCGCCACGCCGCTGCCGGTCTCACTTACCACCCACCACATTAAGGCGAGGCTGAACAACGCATCGCCTAACATAGACACGATCTGTCCGCCCCACAAGATGAGGAAGGGCTTGTTCTTAAGCACTGGCACATCTACGTGTGTGTTCACTTTGCCGGTCCCCCTACTCTGTGTTATATTCCATTTCCGTACCTGCTCAGGCACCCCGGCATTCAAAGAGTTACTATCCGCGAAGTGCCATACAGGAACACTAAAATTATCTTTCTCCGCGTCTTCGTGCCCCTTAGTGTTCTTCGTGGAT
>DBBC01000063.1:0-225 GCA_002292025.1 Firmicutes bacterium UBA994 | reverse complement strand
TAGTGTTCTTCGTGGATCGTTTTTCGCTCTGAACAGGCTGAGTCGTTACCCATTTCCTTAAGGCGCGTTAGGCAATATCGCACAAAATTTCTCTACCACATCCGGGTCAAACTGCAACCCCGCGCAGCGCTTAAGTTCAGCCATCGCTAAAGACGGTGCCAGCGGCTCCCGATAAGGCCTGCCCCCGGTCATAACCTCGTAGGCGTCGGCTACAGCTAGGATGCG
>DBBC01000139.1 GCA_002292025.1 Firmicutes bacterium UBA994 | reverse complement strand
GGGCGCACGTTCTACAGGACACGCTAAGAGACCGCTTTGGCAATGCCGGACTTTACAGTTACGTCCCCCCCTCTAACATCATCTCACGGGAAGGGCGCCTGGCAATTAGGAACGTCTTTAGCGACATAAGAGTTTTTGCCGGCCTTTACACCGGACTACCTGAACCTAGCTTGTTGCTGCAGGAGTTTGGTCGTGACCCATATGTGCCGCAGGTAGTCAGCTTCCCCAGACTCTCCTCAGGTTATCTCTACAGTGATAGCTTGATGTGGGACATCTTTAACGGCATTGCCCATTTTGGATTGGTCCATCACTTTGTGCACCCTGATGATTTGCTAGACCCTGTGAGGTCAGGCGGCCATCTATGGGAGGAAATGAACAGGCAGATTGCCGTGAAATTTTCCGCGATACGAAGCCGCTTCCCCTTTTTGCGCCCCAAAACTATTGTCGAGACCTACACATATTTCACTCATACAGAGCCACTACAAGTCTATAACACATCGCAGGGGGATATAATCGAGGTGGCCTATAACATGGAAGAAACAGAGGTCTACCACTTCTTGCGGCTCAGAAACAGGCGTGTGGTACGTGTTGACGGGGGAGAGTTTAGGCTAATTTGCCGCGACAACAACTTATATTTGATAGAGCGGCGCAGTGGCAACATCAGCATAACGGTCGCGCGGAGGTGAAGGTATGAAAGTCATCTACGCGGCAATATCCCTAGTATTGGTCCTGTTGGCTCTAGTGGTGTCGGTTCTAGCCGTTTATCGGCCTGGCATGGGTCTGCTTTGGCTCTATGTTATCAACACCGTTATCGTGGCTCTCTGGTATGCTCTGTTTAAGTCCATCGGCAAACGCCACGCGCGTCTGCCACTGCTGATGGCCCTGCTATGGCCAGGATTAGGAATGCTTGTCCTCGTGAGTGCGGATTTATGGTTTAAGAACAAACACGACGAGAGTGCCGGTCTCGCTGAATATCAAAAGTACATTGTTGCGCTCCTCAGGGTAGACGACGCAAGCGTGCTCGGCACAGTTAGCGTTGTCGAGGAAATTGACATTATGAGCGGCATTGACCATATGAGATTGTCCACCCCCAGCCGTAAGAAGGAAGTGCTGTTGCACGAGTCGGGTGAAGAGGAAAGCCATCAGATCAGACTGCTAAGAATGGCACTAACTGACAGCGACCCCGACGTGAAGCACTATGCCGCCACTAAGCTAGCCGCACTCGAGGACGCATTCGGGAAGAAAATACGAGAACTACAGTTAGCGAGTCCAGGCGACGAGAGGGCTCTGTTTGCCCTCATCGACATGTACGACAAATACGACAAGTCAGGGCTTATAGATAGAGGGCGGCGAGATGCTTTCCTCGATGAGTACGCGGCGGTGCTGGCTCGCGGCAGGGCTTTAGCCCCTGAGGATAAGCATATTTTGGTGAGGTCATTTCACCTGTTTCTGGAGCAGCAACAGCACGATGCAGCCAAAACTCTGCTACCTAAACTAGAAGAAAGATTTCCCGGGCAAGCGTTGCCCTACATCCTAGCTATGAACCTGCACTACAGCTTAAGGGATTATGCTAAGGTAGCGGAGAGCGCACAGTCCATTAAGAAGATGGGGCTGGCAGTCCCTGCTGGCGTCAGACGCATGGTAGACTACTGGAGTTAGGAGGGCTGACATGGAAATTGCCTTGATAATGGAAGGTTCATACCCTTATACCACGGGAGGTTTGTCCTCTTGGACGCAGCAGTTGATACGAGAACTAAAAGATAGAAAGTTTAAGATAATCTCAATCATGCCTTCACGTGCAGAATTGCCTGAACAAAAATATGAGTTCCCCCCTAACGTCACCGCCTTTCGTACCTTGTTTCTCAATGATTACTTGCGCTTCTCACCCCTTGCTTCCAGGCGAGAACCGCGCTTAAGTCGAGCTGAAGCGACGGAAATCGCAAAGTTTCTGGCCTTTGACCCCGACGTAGATTGGACTGCGACTATGAGCACGCTCGGGGACCCCAAAAAAATAGGGAACCCCATACAGTTCTTAAAGAGTAAGGCGGCATGGGACACCCTGCTCAACTTCTACAACACGAACTTCCCAGAAGAGGATTTTAACCGCTTCTTTTGGTCTATGATTTCCATGTATGTGCCCCTCATTAGCATGGTGCAACAAGAAGGACTAGAGGCGGACATCTACCACTCCTTGTCCACAGGCTACGCCGGGTTGATGGGACTAGTTTACAGGCTCAAATACAACAAGCCCCTCCTCTTAACCGAGCACGGGATTTACGCGCGCGAACGCGAAGAAGAGATTCTCAATGCGAAGTGGGTAGAAGAAGTCTACAAGAAATTCTGGATTCGCTTCTTTTACTTTATCTCTACCGGAGTCTACAGGCATGCTGAGGCAGTGGTGGCATTGTTCTCGCAGAACAGTTTGTTGCAGCAGCGTTACGGTGCCCACCCGGAGCGCGCTTTGGTTATCCCTAATGGGGTTAACGTGGAAGCCTTTGTAAGCCAAAAACCAAATGTAAAAGGCGTACATGTTGGCGCTATTGCGCGTGTCGTTCCTATTAAGGACATCAACACCTTGCTTAGGGCATTTCACTTAGTGCTGAGGCGCATACCGCATGCCAAATTATCCATTATTGGGACCACCGAAGAGGACCGGGACTACTATTTGGAGTGCTTGGAGACAGCAAAGTTGTTAGGAATAGTGGAGAGGGTCGCCTTTACCGGGCAAGTGAACGTAAAGGACCATCTTCCTTACTTAGACGTCTTGGTGTTGACATCGTTATCTGAGGGGCAGCCGTTGGTCATGTTGGAAGGCATGGCCGCGTCCATTCCGTTTGTCGCGACTGATGTGGGCTCTTGCCGTGAGTTAATAGAGGGCGTAGAAGGCGATACCTTCGGCCCTACCGGCCTTATCGTCCCCCCCGTTTCCCCACAGGATACAGCCGACGCTATCGTCAAGCTATTGAACGATGTTGAGTTGCGAGAGCAAATGGGCCGCAGTGCCAGAAGACGCATAGAGACCTACTACAGGCAGGAAATGTTTATTGATAATTATCGCCGTCTGTATGACTCAGTCTACATTCCAGTGGGAGCAAACACAGCAGAAGGGCGGCGAGCTGATGGCGGGCATAGGGTTTACGCTCAAGAGATTGTTCAGCCAAGACACTTTCACAGATCGCGCTAAAGCGTACGCTTACTCGGCCTTTGTCGCGGCGGGGCCATGGATTTCGGCGGTAGTAGTTGTGAATATTCTGCAGATCATTGCGCAACGGTTCATAGTACTGCCGATAGACCGCTTCCTTTTCATGGTGACTATCGTCTACAGTTTTGTGTTTTCGCAGATTATCACGGCGCCGTGGCAATTAATAATTACGCGGTATGTGGCGGACAAACTCTTTGAGAAGGAGTATGACTATTTGCAGCCTTCCTTTATGGGAGTGAGCAAAATTGTGTTTGGCATCTCCTTTGTGGTGGCCATAGCCTTTTATGCTACAGTGCCACTGCCCTTGTATTACAAGTACCTGGCGGGGTCGCTGTTCTTAGTTCTCACGTTAATGTGGATAGTGATGGTGTATTTAGGCGCCACTAAGAGTTATGGCGCCATCGCCAATGCTTTTCTGTTTGGCGGAATTGCCTCGGCATTA
>DBBC01000122.1 GCA_002292025.1 Firmicutes bacterium UBA994 | reverse complement strand
CTCTCAGTATGCTTGGCCACAACCAAGAGACCTGAAGTATTCTTGTCCAACCTGTGGACAATGCCCGGTCGCTCTTCGCCATTTACCCCGGCTAAATCAGCGACGTGATACATCAGCGCATTAACTAAGGTTCCGCGACGGTGTCCTGCCGCAGGGTGTACTACCATACCGGCTGGTTTATTTACCACAACAATGGCACTGTCCTCATATACGACAGCCAATGGCAAAGCCTCAGCGACGATCTCTGCCGCTCTTACCTCGGGCAAGGAAATGCTCACACTCTGCCCTTCTCGCAAGCGATAGCTGTTACGCTCACTACGTCCGTCCACGGTAACTGCCCCCGCCTCAATCAGTCGTTGAGCTCTGCTGCGCGTTAGGCCAGCTAAAGCCTCACTGACATACACATCTAGTCGTTTGTCAGCATCTGTAGACGTTATTATAGCTGAGGTAATCATTTTAGTTCCGCGCGCAAAATCACATAAACTAACACTAGCGAACCCACTACGATCGCCGAGTCGGCAACGTTAAACACAGGCCAGAAGCCCACGTCGATAAAATCTACAACATAGCCTAGGCGTACTCGGTCGAGAAAATTGCCCAGAGCCCCCCCCAGAACACAAGCGCTTGCCCATACTGCGCTTTTCCCTAGGCGGACAATGTCCTTCCATAACACCATCATGGCAACTACTAGGATAATCACAGCCCCTAACAACAGCAGTCTCTGGCCATAAAACAACCCAAAGGCTGCTCCATAGTTCCTGACATGCGTGAGGTTAAGTATGTTTGGCACCAAGGAGAACGTCTCGCCATGCGCCATGCGCGATACGATAAGATGTTTTGTGACTTGGTCTAAAACGACGATAACTCCTGCTATCAAGATGAGCAGCATGCTTTCCTCCCTTAAGTGAGCAGCGTTCAGCAGTAGATAAAGATTTAGAGGCGGACCTCTGTCCCTAGCGTTGTGACTGCTTAGGTATCTCAGTCTTCAAAGAGTTGCCATCCACAAAGGCAAGAAGCGCCATCAAGGAACACTAAGGCTCTCTTTGTGCCGCACCTTAGTGCCCCTTAGTGTTCTTCGTGGATCATTTCTCATGCGACAGGCTAGGTATTACAAACTGGGTCACGCTTTACTGCAACAAAATAAGCAAAAGCAAAATCAGGACGGCAGCAGGCACGACTACCACCCAATCTTTAACATTAAATAGGCGCGGAAGGGTTAAATCTCCAAAATACCCTGCTTTAAGAATTTTCGATTGCAGCTTGGGGTATAAAGCGGCAAAGAGACCGGCACCGATTAGGATCCCGGGCAGGCCGCCGAGGAGAGCGTCAAGGTAACCGTTGCCGATTGCCCCGGCCAGGGTCCCAGGGCAATAGCCGAGCAAAGCAAAGCCGATACCAAAGGTTAGTCCGCCGATAACATTCTGACTGATTGAACCTGACTTGGGTGCCAGCTTGACAAGACCAAAGGCTTTGAAGATATGCAGGCCGATCATTCCTGTCAGCATTGCTGAGAGCATAACAATCAAAACCGTATGCTCTGTTAAGAGAAGCTGCCTGACTATGACGTCATGCCTAGTCACGCCGCCTTTCTGAAGCAAAAAGCCGAAGACAATCCCAAAACCTAGACCCCAGAGTAACTGGCTATTTTTATTGGTATTTTGCATCGCTGTGATGACTCCTTTCGCCGGCCAGAGCTTAGCAGCGACTAGAAAATGATTTGTGCTACGATGATTCCCCCGATAAAAAAGAAGATAGCGGAGACCCAGCTCGATATGGCCAGTTGCATAGTCCCGCTGATCCCATGGCCGCTGGTGCAGCCATTGGCCCAGCGGGCCCCGAAGCCTAAAAAGATGCCCCCCATCAGGCTCACGAGCAGTCTTGGCAAAATAGCGCTACCGAAAACCTCGTCCCATAGCGAGGGTACCCACTGCAACTTAAAACTGCCGGAGAGCAGAGCCGAGGCGAGGGAGCCGAGAACTATGCCTATTACTAGCATAAACTGCCAGTCGATACCAAGCGTAATCTCCCTGTAATACGGCTTATCCGCTACCTCCCTGCCCCGGATTGCTCTTTCAAGCATGCCGCTGCTTTTGGCAAAGGTAGTGGAGCAGGCCAAGGGTTTTTGTGATATCAAAAAAGTGAGCCAACTTAAGAGACCGATACCGATCCCTACCAGATACGGAGACCAGCGTTCTGCAGCCAAAAATTCCATAGCACAGCCCCTATTGTTCAAGATTTATGAAAGTGTTTTTCGACTTCTCTATACTCGGAAAAAAACCTTGAACCGTGAGGGTTCAGGCAGGCATGGCATGCGCTGCTATAACCGGCGGTGCTGTAACCGGTCATGCCGCCAGCCACATTGACTACATCCTTAAACCCCTGCTGTTTAAGAATGCTTGCGCCTAAGCTGGAGCGATTGCCCGAGCTGCATATTGCTACCGTTGTTTTCTTCGGGTCCAACTCATTATAGCGGGTGCGCAAATCGGCAACCGGGATGTTTACAGCCCCTTCGATATGGCTTTCCTTAAACTCTAGGGGAGCGCGCACATCGAGTAAGACAATTTCATCACCGTTCTGAAGTATATCATGCAGTTCGGTGGCCGAAATTAAGTTTATGTGCCCTGTTGGCAAGCCTTCTACCGCCCAGGCAGCCAGGCCGCCATCCAGATAACCGACAATACGGTCCACGCCAACCCGACGAGCCCAGAGCGCCGCTTCCAATGCCTTGCTGTAGTCGTCAGCAACG
>DBBC01000003.1 GCA_002292025.1 Firmicutes bacterium UBA994 | reverse complement strand
GGGATTTCCCTCTTCCCTTTGCTCTCATCGTGTTCTTTTGACATTGTCTTGACCTCCTTTTTAGTTTCCTGCTGCGGCATATAGCCAGTCAGCAATATTTTGACTGCGCACACGAGGCACAGACAGCCTTGCTATTGACATAACCCCTGCGGGCGACTTGAACGCAACTTCAGCTGTACACAAACTTACACTCGGAATAGCAAAGGGCACCAGTCGCAGAACGTCTCTGACTAAAGCATGTGCCAGTCTTTCGCTTGTATTCTGTAGCGACGGCGGACTGCTTGGCATGGAGTCAATCTCCGCCTGCAGGCGAGGCACCAGAACCCGCCAATACGCAAGCTCTCGACGGCAAAGCACACACGTGCCCAGATGCAGCAAAACCTCTCGGCGCTCGACCTCATCTAGGGTGCCGGCGACAAACCACGGCAGCAACTCACAAATCGTCATATCTTCCCCTCCTGTAAGACTGCCATCAGTGCACGCTTGGCGAGGAACATACGGCTTTTAACAGTTCCCACCGCGACCTGCTGTAATTTGGCGATTTCTTTGTAATGCAGCCCGGCGTAGTAGGCTAACAGCACCACTTCCTGTTGTTCCTCCGGCAAGGTGCGCACCGCACTGAGCACTGCCAGTCGATCGTCATTCGGTGCGTCGTACACCCCTTCAGTTAAGGGTTGCAGACCGCTAGATGAAAGTTCCGCCTTGTGGTGTTTTCGCCTAGCCTCGCGAACCTTATTTAGCGCTATGCCAAACAGCCATGTAGATACTGCCGATTCACCGGCGAAGGACGCGGCGTCTTTCCAGACCGTAAGGAACGTCTCCTGCAGGCAATCGCTGGCTAGTTCGCTGTCTCGCATCCTGCTTAAAGCAAACCGGTAAATACGTGTTTTGTGTCTCTCGTACAGCTCCGCGAAACTGCTCTTACAGCCTTCGGCTACGGCTGTCAGCAGCTCATGGTCACTGTACACTGCGCTCACCGCCCTTCATCACATTAGTGTCATTGTGTAGGGAAAAGGTTTGATCTGTAGCCGAATTTTACGCTTGATGTCCGCCGCGCGGGTAGTTGCAGCACGTCACTCGCGTCCGTTATACTCAAATGGAGGCAGGTGTTTCTGTGGCAGACGAGATTTATGCGCGCGCCCTAGCGGAGTTGCCCTTCGTACGCCATCTGCGTGCGGAAGAGCAGACTTTGTTTCGCGAAAACATGACCTATGTAAAATATCCTAGGGAGGAGCTTTTGACCGCCGGTACAGAGGAGTGCCGTCAGGCCCTTTTTCTGCTACGGGGGTCTGTGCGCGTCTATAAGACCTCTGAGGAAGGACGAGAAGTCACATTGTACCGCCTTGACTCCGGCGACACTTGCTTAATTTCCGTCGCTTGCCTGTTGGGGCTGCGCGACCTAGACGCCAGCGCGCAAGTGCAGGCCGGTACTGAGGGAATTCAGCTCTCTGACAGTGTGTTCCGGAAGCTGTTGTCGGGTAACGTTTATCTGCAACAGTATATGATGGAACATGCCTTTACACGACTAAGCCAGATGATGCGTGTGGTGGAACTGGTAACGTTCGCGCCGCTGAGAAAGCGAATCGCCGTATTTCTGCGAGACGCATACAAGAAGCAAAATTCACCGCGCCTAAAACTGACTAAGGAAGCGATCGCGTTGGAAGTAGGAACAGCAAGAGAGGTAGTTAGTCGCATTCTGAATGAATTCGAACAAGAAGGGTTGCTGAGACTAGGGCGCGGAACGGTGTTGCTGCTCGATACGGATTATTTTGCCGGGGCAGATGCATTGTGATAAAGTCACAGTACTGCGTCATCATGAACGTTATAATCCTTACAGAAGCAAATCACAATGGTTTGCCATCGTAGGGAGGAAGATGGGAATGAATAAATTGGTTTTAATGGTTACTGCGGGTGTAGTGGCGGGCATGCTGGTCATGGGCTTGTTGGTCTATAGCATGGCCCCCAGATTGATGATGATGGAGAGCCGTAGTAAATATAATTTTGACCAAACAGTTGAGGCTTTCACCGCCGAGGTGGAGCGCGCCGGATGGAAAATAGTAGGGCAGCACGATATGAAAGCTACGCTGGCAAACTTTGGACACGATATCCGCAACGTTAAAATTGTGGAAGTGTGCTCAGCCACGTATTCGGCAGAAATTTTGCGTCTAGATAACGAACGGATTGTCTCCCCCCTGATCCCCTGCCGTATCGCCATCTATGAAAAGAGCAACGGCAACACTTATATTGGTCGCATGAACTCCCCTCTGTTTGGCCGCATGTTCGGCGGCGTTATTAACGACGTTATCGCCCGCGCTTCTGTCGTCACCGAAAACATGATACGTAACATCACACAATAGCTCAAAGCTGTGCCGTAAACCACCCCATAACCCACTGGGTTCTAAGAACGAGTATCCTTGCCCCCTTGGCCTTTGGCCGATAGGGGGTTTTATTTTGCCACGCGCTATCAATCTAATGTGCCTGACGTGCAACAGAACTGCTTTTACAAGGCGATTAGTGCTATACTAGGCACTAGCGACACGACAGATAAGGAGCAAAACTCGCCGCGCATGGGAATGCCGCCCATGGCTCCTATGCCGATTGCCTTCTTCCCACTGGTTGGCCTAGGCCCGGCACCATTGCATGTTGTTTTCGGGGCGGCCTTATTCGGGCGTGAGGGCGAGGGGCAACGTTAAGTTGAGGAAGGAGTGGCAGTCGTGGGCATCCCGCTACGACAATACTACCGCTTACTGGCGAGGTACCTTAGCCCGCAGAAGCGGATGGTGTCGTTGCTCGGAATTCTGATCGTGGCTAACCTAATGCTGCAGCTCGCCAGACCCCAGTTGCTGCGCATCTTTGTCGACACAGCAACAGGCACTCGTTCAGATTACGCTTTAGGGGTCACAGCCCTTGCTTTTGTCATCGTCGCGCTGCTCGGGTCGGCACTTGAAGCGTGCTCAGAGTACGTCAGCGAGACTGTCGGCTGGACAGCCGCCAACAAGTTAAGAGGTGACCTCGCCGCACACTGCCTAGCGCTGGATATGTCCTTTCACAAGGCCCATACTCCAGGCGAACTGATCGAACGCCTAGATGGTGATGTAACCAAGCTGTCTCGCTTTTTCTCGCAGCTAGTTATTGGTGTTTTCGCTAATGCTTTGCTGCTGGTTGGCGTGGTGATAGTTCTCTTTCGCGAGGACTACCGGGTAGGCATAGGCCTAGGCGTCTTCACCCTCAGCGCTGTCGGGGTGTTGACGTATCTGCGCGGCATCGCCGTGCCCTATTGGGCAGCCACGCGCCAGCTTAGCGGTAAGTTCTATGGCTTTCTGGCCGAACACCTAGCAGGAACTGAGGACATTCGTGCCAACGGAGCACGAGGGTATGTGATGTTCCGCTTCTTCGAGCAGCTACGGGCATGGCTTCCCGCCATGCGCAAAGCGTACGTCGCGGATGTATCGTTGTGGGGGGCGACTATCCTAACTTTTGCGCTGGGCAATGCTATCGCTTTTGGGCTTAGTGCGTATCTATGGGCCGAAGGACTCGTGACCATCGGTGCAATATTTATGATTATCCAGTATACCGAGCTTCTGCGCTGGCCCATCGAGCAAATTAGAAACCAGATGCAGGAGCTGCAGCGTGCCGGGGCTAGTATCGCGAGGGTTGTGTCCCTGCTAGAAAAACGCTCGCGGGTTGTCGACGGTCACGTATCTGCGCTGCCCAGCGGTCCATTGAGTGTTGAGCTAAGGGGAACGAGTTTCAGCTATGAACCGGATGAAGATCCGGTACTGCAAGATATTACCCTCCGTCTGGAGCCCGGCAAGGTATTGGGGCTTTTGGGACGCACCGGCAGCGGCAAGACCACGCTGGCCCGACTCCTACTCCGTCTTTATGACCCGACCGACGGCAGCGTGGAAATTGGCGGCGTGAGCACGCGTGACACCACCCTCGCGGCTCTGCGCAGCAAAGTGGCCTTCGTTACACAAGACGTGCAACTCTTTCAGGCCACCATACGCGATAACCTAACGTTATTTGACCCCGGTGTCACAGACAATCAGGCCCTAGCCGTGCTCAGTGAACTAGGCTTAGGGGCGTGGCTTGACTCGCAGCCGCTCGGGCTGGATACGGTGCTGGCCCCGGGTGGTGCCGGTATGTCGGCCGGGGAGGCACAACTCTTGGCCTTAGCCCGCTGTTTTCTTATGGACCCGGGGCTGGTGGTGCTGGATGAAGCCTCCTCGCGGCTTGACCCTGCCACCGAGCATTTACTGGAGCGTGCCGTGACACGGCTTCTCGCTAACCGCACCGGCGTAATCATTGCGCATCGACTGGAGACGGTGGAGAGAGCGGATGACATACTTATCTTAGAGCATGGTCATGTAATAGAACACGGCAGCAGGGTCGACCTACTTCATCAACCCGATTCGCGCTTCAACGCCCTGCTCCAGACAGGCCTGAAGGAGCTGTTGGTATGAGGATGTTCCACGCTGTGCGGCGCATGATTCTTTACCGACCTTACCTCTATCTCATGAATGCTCTGGCGTGGGCTGCAGTATACATGTTCCTGCTGTTATCGGGGCTTATCGCGCGCGAGTTCTTTGCCGGTATAACGGGCGAGCAGGCAGACTTCAACGTCTTGACCATTATGGCCATGCTGATAGCTGTAGCCCTAGCGCGCGTTTCATGCATACTCATGGGTGCATACACCGACGCCACACTGCGCTTTTCAGTCTCCGGTCTGTTGCGTCACAATCTGTTGAAAGGGGTATTAAGGCGACCGGGCGCAGAGGCACTATCTTGCTCTCCGGGGGAGGCCGTGAGCTACTTTCGGGACGACGCAGAGCAGGTAGAGGATTTTATCAGCTGGACATCGGATATGCTCGGTACCATAGGCTTTGCTGTCGCGGCGATGGGAATCCTTATCAGCATCAGCCCCCGCATTGCTGTGTTTGTCTTTTTGCCGCTGTTTGTAGTGATGGTTGTCTTTCAGAAGGCAACGGCGAGATTCGAGGCCTACCGGCAGGCTAGCCGTGACTCGACAGCCGCAGTGACAGGATTCATGGGGGAAGTTTTCGGGGCCGTACAATCTATTCAGCTCGCACAGGCTGAGCAGCATGTAGCACATCGGCTGCAGACCCTTAATGAGGTGCGCAGACGCCTTGCACTCAGAGACAGAGCGTTTTCACTGTTGTTAGACTCGTTCACCGGTTCTAGCGTCTCACTAGGCACGGGGATAATACTGCTGGTGGCTGGTCAAGCCATGCAGGCTGGGGATTTCTCAGTTGGGGACTTTGCACTTTTCGTAAACTACCTTGGCTTAGCAACGGGGTTTTCGGAGTTCTTTGGCTTCTTTCTGGGTCATGTGAAGCAGACCTCTGTGGCCCTTGGGCGCATGCTAGAGCTGTTGCCAGGCCTCCCGGCAGAAGACCTTGTGCGGGCTAACCACCTTTTCTTACAGGGCGAGCTCTCGCCTCCCCTGCCCGCTCCCCGCACCGAGGACCCGCTGCGGGTTTTGGCAGCGCAAGGGCTATCGTTTCGCTATCCCAACTCAGACAAGGGAATTGCGGGGATTAATCTTACTATACAACGCGGAGAGTTTGTCGTCGTAACAGGGCGAATCGGGGCCGGTAAAACTACTTTTTTGCGCGCGCTACTGGGCCTGGTGACGCTGCAGTCAGGACAAGTTCTGTGGAACGAAGGCCCTATCCAGAATCTCGCCGATTTTATGACTCCGCCGCGGGTCGCATTTACATCGCAAGTGCCCATATTGTTCAGTGATACCATCAGGGGGAATATTGTGCTGGGCGAGGCTACGGCCGAACATACCTTAGGCGCAGCAGTTCACTCCGCCGTGCTGGAGCCAGACATTGCCGGCTTTGAAATGGGCTTAGATACTGTCGTGGGCAGCAAAGGGGTAAGACTTAGCGGTGGGCAGGTACAACGAGTTTCTGCCGCCCGTATGTTTGCCCGAAATGCCGACCTCCTAGTCTTTGACGACCTCTCCTCCGCGCTAGACGTGGACACAGAGCGCCAGATGTGGGAGCGAGTTTTCGCCGACCCAAACCGCACATGCCTTGTCGTATCGCACAGGCAGGCTGCACTACGGCGGGCGGACCATATCATCGTCCTTAAAGATGGCAGAGTGGTGGACGAAGGTAAACTCGACGCATTGCTGGAGAGATGTGACGAAATGAGGACATTAATGAATTGGCGTGACGACATCGCGCTTGAAGCCTAGTTATTGGCGTGGGAAGCGGTAGATATGGCGGCGCACACTGGCAAGCGCCTCCTCACGCGTGGTGGCGTTAAGGACAACTGCGCGAAAGTCGTTGGGACTTTGTCCCTCGTCGCTATTTACTTGGATCATGGTCTGCCTAAAGAATGGCGTGGTAAAGATTGCGCCAAAAACCACGTGCTTAGGTACCGTTAGCTTGGTCCCCGATATCGGGACCAGGTTTTTGGGGTCGACATAAATCAGCATTTCGTGGCGTGACTCCCATAAGCTCCAGCGCTCGGCAGGCCAAGGATATAGACGTAGCGGGGTAGACAAAAGGGCATTATCAGTCACCGGGTGTCCTGACACTCTTATGGTGCCCCTGAAACTATGCCAGCCCAAAATAGCGTTTAGACTAAACCAGCCTCGAATGTACACTGTCCTTTCTTCCAAGTGCGAAGGGTCAGCATACCTTATTTCCAGCGCTGGCGCTTCGATGTCAATAGGGATTGGCACAATAAGCAGCAGTGCAACAGCACCTAGGACAACACCAATAACAGCTTTGATCCCCAGCTTGGCCCGAGTCCCCATTACACCCACTCCTCAACAAAGATCCTACGCACCCGTTTTTGGCGGGTTGCGCACAGTGCGTGCGTCCCCTCCATTCTCTACGGCATTAGTGGGTGGGGCTGCTGCCGCGGCCTCTCTGCTACTGCCCGCGCACTACTTTGCCGCGCCACGCCTCCATGCCGCCTCGCATGTTTTTTGTGGTCTTAAAGCCATTGCGGACCATCAGTGCCGCTCCTCGTGCGCTGCGGCCACCGCGCGAGCACAACAAGAGATAACTCTCATCCCTGTTAAGTGTCCCTAGGGCTGCAGGTAGTTTGTCTATGGGTATGAGCTTCGCCGATGGGATACGACCCGCCTCGAACTCGTAGGGTTCTCGCACATCGATGACGGTCACAGCATTAGATGTGATAAGTGCTTCAGCTTCGGCAGGGGTGACATTAACAAAACCTGGGTTAAAAAAGTTTCTAAAGAACAGAACGGCAACACCTCCTATTAGCAATACCATGACTATTACCAAAAGTATATGCCTTTCAGACCTCCGTGTTCAAGTAGTGACGCCCTTGGCCTTCCTACTCCGCTTAGGTGTGATCCCGCACGATATAGTAGGCATGACCGAAAATGAGCCCTACTTATGATAGGGCTCATTGCGCAATATCCTAAAGGCCCGGTAGATCTGTTCCAGCAGCACGATGCGAGCCAGTTGATGGGGCAGGGTGAGGGCGCCGAAGGATATTTGCCCGGCAGACTGGGCCTTAACCTGTTCTGACAGACCGGTGGAGCCGCCAATAATAAAGGATATGTGGCTGCGGCCGATGAGGCGTTGCTGCTCAAGCCAAGCGGCAAACTGCTCGGAGCTGTGCTGCCTGCCCTCTATGGCCAGAACTAGGGCTAGGCTACCGGCGGGCACCGCCTTCAATATCTGCTGCCCCTCTTTTTCGCGCAGCTTGGCTTCACTAGCCGGGGATGCGCCAAGGGGGGCTGTCTCTTCGGCAACCTCAACTACGGCCACTTGTGCATAGGGGCTGAGGCGCTTAAGGTATTCCTCCGCTGCAGCACGAAAGTAGGTTTCCCTAAGGTTCCCTACCGCGATGATGGTGATCTTCATCTAAACCACCAAGAACTTTGGCGGGGCGCTGCAGAAGTGGCATGTCGGCGGTGCCGTCCACTCCGTGAATATAATCTCGGCCAGCAAGTGGATATCCGGCGGAGACTCATACGCGTCGACAAACTCGTCGATGGCTTGCTCTAGGTGCTCGCTACAGACGACAAACATAACGCCCTCCTTTGTTTGGCAAAAACCCCGAGCAAAGCTCGGGGTTCTAAAATTA
>DBBC01000114.1:231-10879 GCA_002292025.1 Firmicutes bacterium UBA994 | reverse complement strand
ATTACGATGTGCCCTATGATCGGCACTGTAAACACGAGTTTGTGATCAGGCCGGGGAAAATCAAAGAGAAAACCGGTGTCAGGACGCTAGATATCTCCAAACGGCTGTTAGACTACGGGGTCCATTCCCCTACTAATTACTTTCCGCTCATCGTGGATGAAGCCATGCTAGTTGAACCTACTGAGACGGAGTCTGTCGAAACCATGGACTACTTCGTGGAAACTATGAACAAAATCGCTCGCGAAGCCTACTCCGACCCTGAGCGAGTAAAAACTGCCCCCCACACCACGGTAGTCGGCCGCCTAGATGAAGCCGCAGCCGCTCGTCGCCCAGTAGTGCGATGGAAGAAAGAGTAAGAGGGCCTGAAATTGCTGTTGATGAACTACTCAAACTGGCTTGGGCAACGCGGATAGCGCATCATGATTCCACCCTGATCGCGGCAGTGCCTAAACGCACCCTGCCGGTGTCTGTCACCGGGGCAGGGTGCGAGCTGGCGTGCCTCCATTGTCAGGGCCACTACCTGCGCGCAATGAGTGACAAGGACACGGCGATGGCGAAGTACCAAGAACGAGGCTTTACCAGCTGCTTAGTTAGCGGCGGGTGTGATCAAGAAGGCAAGGTGCCTTTAGATTCTCATCTAGACTTTCTGCATGAGATGAAAAAGGCGGGTGCGCGGCTGAACCTGCATGTCGGGCTGGCTGACTCTGCTTTGCCGGGTAAGCTGGTAGGGTTAGCCGACAGCATATCGTTAGACTTTGTTGGCGATGATGAGACTGTCCGCGAGGTATATGGCCTTGACCGGGCGGCAGATGATTACCTTGCGACTTATCACAAGTTTGCCAAGTCACTGCCGGTGTTTCCTCACGTCTGCATTGGCCTGCTGGGGGGCACGATAAAAGGTGAGTACCGTGCGCTAGAACAACTTGCCGAGCTTGAGGTTCCTACAGTGGTGTTTTTAGTGCTTGTTCCCACCCGAGGTACGGCCTACGAGCATGTCGCTCCGCCTAAGTTAGTGGATGTAGCCCGGGTACTGGCTACCGCTAGGTTAATGATGCCGCGTGCCAGCCTTTATTTAGGCTGCATGCGGCCTGGCGGCGCATATCGACAGGAACTTGATCAGCTGGCTGTGCGGGCCGGAGTACGAAAGATAGTTCAGCCAAGTCATTTCGCTGTGGCGCTGGCAGCTCAACTGGGGCTTCATGTTCACCGACAAGAGGAGTGTTGCGTGTTGTGACTAAAACGATTCGACTATCGGCCGGCACGGCTGCGGTGGCGGGGTTGACTCGAATGCGACTGGCAGAGGCACCCACTACTGCCTATATCATGGTAGGAGAAGTATGTAGCGCGAAGTGTGGCTTTTGCCCGCAGTCAAAGTGCGCTACGAGCGGTCCTGGCTTGTTGTCACGCGTGAACTGGCCCAAGTTCACTGTGTCCCAAGCTGTGGCCGCTCTTGCCGGTGCGGTCGCCGACAGGAGATTTGAGCGGATATGCATCCAAGTGGTACAGAGTGACCACAGCTCTGACCTATGTCAAGAGCTGGTCAGGGATTTGCGGGCATCGGTAGCCGCACCTGTGGCTGTGTCTGCGGCACCGGCCGATATAGACAGTGCTGTGTCGTGGCTGCAAGCGGGGGCCGATCGGATAGGCTTGCCGTTGGATGCCGCATGTGAACGCGTCTATGCAGAAGTCAAACAGGCATCGTGGTCGCGTTCGCTGGCAGTGATCGAGGAGGCGGCCAATAGATTCCCCGGACGAGTCAGCACCCACCTTATTGTTGGGCTGGGTGAGACGGAAGAAGAGGCGATTGCTTTTTTAGAACTTATGGCAAAGTATGGGGTTACTGTAGGGCTGTTCGCCTTCACGCCGGTGAAAGGAACCCCGCTAGCGAGCCAAGCCTCGCCTGCGGTGGAAGTCTATCGCCGCGTGCAAGTAGCACGTTTTCTCATCGATAAAAAGTTTCCCGGCGTCAAGTTTGCGTTTTCTGAGGGGCGCCTGACCGGGTGGGGGGTGCACGAATCAACTCTAAAGCAGCTATTAGCTGACGGTGAGGCTTTCCGGACCAGCGGATGCGCTGCATGCAACCGCCCGTATTATAATGAGCGTCCACGCGGGGTAATGTTCAATTATCCGCGTCCGCTGCGCTCCCATGAAGCAGTGGCGTGCATTGAAGCTGCACTGGGTATGACGCCCGAGAGGGGATGATATTTTCTGCGAAACAATAATCAATGGCGGGTGCTAAATACCGGACCGGCGGACGGATTATGGAATATGGCGGTAGATGAAGCACTGTTAGCTGAGCAATCACCCGGCGCGGCACCGGTTTTACGGTTTTATGGTTGGGTGCCGCCAGCAGTTTCGCTTGGTTACTTTCAGGTACCCGAGGAGGAAATAAATTTTGATGGCCTTAAAAATATCGGGGCCACTTGGGTGAGGCGTGCCACCGGCGGACGTGCAGTGCTCCACGATGATGAAGTGACTTACGCTCTAGCCATTCGCGAGGAGTTGCTGCCGGGGACGGTCACTGAGTCCTACCGAGTGGTGAGTGAGGCACTGGTGGCCGGGCTGCAAACTATAGGGGTTCAAGCCTGCGTGGCGCCGCACAGTGAGGTGGGGCGTCAAGGCAAAGGATCCGCCGCTTGCTTTGACGCCCCTTCGTGGTATGAGGTAGTCTGTGAAGGGAGAAAACTAGTGGGGTCGGCACAAGTCAGAAAGAACGGAGCCATTTTGCAGCATGGTTCCATCCCCCTCACTTTTGACGTCGATCGCTTGATGAGCTGCCTGCATGTGGGCTCAGCCTCAGCACGAGATCGGGTCGCCCGTGTGCTACGTACTAAGGCGGCTGGCTTAGCCGATGTGCTCGGGCACAGGCCTTCAGCGGAAGCCGTATGCGCGGCCTTAGTGTTTGGTTTTGAGGCTGTGTTAGGGGTGAGATGTGTGTCCTCTCAACTTACACCAGAGGAAAATGATGCTGCTAGGTTACTTGTGCAGAACAAGGATTTGCGGGGGGTAAAAGATGTACAATTTAATCGTCATCGGTAGCGGCCCAGGCGGATATGTGGCTGCACTGAAGGCCGCTCAGTTGGGCGCTAAGGTCGCTGTGGTAGAGTCTGCCGAGCTGGGAGGGACTTGTCTCAACCGGGGATGCATCCCTACTAAAGCCCTCGTTAAGTCCGCCACTGCCTACATCGAGGCGCGGCGGGCAGCCGATTTTGGAGTAAAGACCGGCGCGGTGGAGCTAGATCTTGTCGGGGTAATGGCCCATAAAGAGCGCACGACAGCGCAGTTAGTGGGCGGCATAGAGAAGCTGCTTTCTGTCGCGGGAGTGACTGTTATTCGCGGCCGGGGACAGATCACGGCGCCGGGTCGGGTGCGTGTGATTAGTGCGGGGGACGACCAAGAACTAGAGGCCGGGAACATCATCATCGCCACCGGTTCAAAGCCGCAGCTACCGCCGGTAGACAAAGGCAGCCTTTCCCACACCATCTCCAGTGACGATGCGCTTGCTCTTCCACGTGTGCCGGAGAGCATGATCGTAATCGGAGGCGGCGTACTGGGAGTTGAGTTTGCTTGCATTTGGAACGCGTTTGGCACGCGTGTGGACATGGTCAAGCGTTCCCCGCTTATTTTACCGATGGTGGACGAAGAGATTTCACGTCGGCTGATGACGACTCTACGCAAAAAGCAGATTAAGGTCAACAGCGGGATCTACATCACTGAGATCACGGAAGTCAACGGCAAAAAGCGCCTGTCCGGGGACACGAAGGACGGCGCAAAAATTAGCTTAGAAGCGGATGTAGTGCTAGTGGCCATGGGGCGGGTGCCTGATTTTGGCGGGTTGGACCTCGACGCTTTAGGCATTGCCTACGACAAGAACGGCATCAAGACTGATGCTTATATGCAGACCAGCTTGAATGGGGTTTATGCCATTGGCGATGTGGTCGGGCGCACCTACTTAGCGCCGGTCGCGTCTACCGAGGGGATTGTAGCCGTGGAGCATATGATGGGCCACTCGCGTGAGATGGACTATTCAGTCATCCCGAGCTGTGTTTTTTCTATACCGGAAGTGGCGAGCGTAGGCCTCAAAGAAACAGAGGCACGTGAAAAAGGGTATAAGCTCAAAGTTTCTAAGTTTCCGTTTTCAGCTAACGGAAGAGCGGTGTCCATGGGTGATACAGAAGGGTTGGTTAAACTAATCGCCGACGATGCCACCGGAAAGATCTTGGGGATGCATGTCATGGGGCCACACGCCGACGACCTGATTCATCAGGGTGCGCTGGCACTAGCCATGGGGGTTACCGGCAAACAATTGGCAGATATGATCTATGTTCATCCAACTTTAAGTGAAGCAATAAATGAGGCTGCGCATGGACTTGTGGGGCAACCTTTGCACTTAGTCAAGTTAGGTCGCTGATATCAAACCGGCAAGGCGCTTTAGCATGCGCTCGCGCCCGATAACCTCGATGCTGGCAAACAGGGGAGGAGAAACTTTACTGCCGGTAGCCGCGAGGCGCAGCGTCATAAAGAAGATCTTAGTGCTTAAGCCGAGGTCTGCCTGTAGCTTGCGTAGTGCGGTCTCAATATCTGCTTCAGCCCAGGTCACGCTTGCCAGTGTTGTCGCCACCGCGGCAAGTATGGCTTTGCCGTCGACGCCCGCCAACATAGCGCGTATTTCCTCCACGGCCGGTGTGGGTTCGCGAAAGAAAATCGAGGCCACAGTCGGCGCATCGTCTAAGCGCACCATGCGCTCTTGGATGAGTGTTGTCATGCGCGTTAGCCAGCCGAGGTCTACTTCGTTCTCCACAAGACCTGCCTTGCGCAAGAAGGGCAAGACTCTCACGGCTAGGTCTGCAGGTGCGAGCCTGCGTATCCATTTGGCATTTAGCCAATCTAGCTTTTTTACATCGAAGATAGCGTTACTTGGGGTGCAGCGCGCAAAGGAAAACTTCTCCACAAGTTCGTCTAGCGTGTACATTTCCTCGTCGCTTTGACCCGGGCTCCAGCCAAGGAAAGCAAGAAAGTTCACCATGGCCTCGGGCAGGTACCCCATTTCGGCGTACTGCCCAATATAGGTCGCTCCCTTGCGCTTGCTGAGCTTGCTTTTGTCTTCATTGAGCATGGTGCTAAAGTGAGCAAAATGAGGTGTAGGCCACCCCAGACTGTCATAGATTAAAAGTTGGGGGAAGGTGTTGACGATATGTTCTGCCGCCCGTGTCACATGCGTTATCTCCATTAGGTAGTCGTCAACGACGGTGGCGTAATTGTAGACGGGGATACCGTTAGACTTGACAATAATAAAATCACCCATCAGCGATGTATCGGTTTCAATCCGACCGCGCACCAAGTCGTTAAACCCGATCACCCCACCTTTGACTCTAAGACGAACGGTGGGGATTTTGCCGGAGGCGGTGAGCGCCTCCTTTGCAGATGCTGACAAGTCCCGACACTTGCCGCTGTAGCGGGGGTCTTCTTTAGACGCAGTTTGCAGAGCTCGTTCAGCTTCAAGCTCCTCCGCGGTGCAGAAGCAGTGGTAGGCATGCCCTGTCGTCAACAGTTGTTCGGCATACCTGTGATACAGCGGCAGCCTTTCGCTTTGCCGATAGGGCGCATGGGGTCCACCTTTGTCAGGGCCCTCTGTCCAGTCAAGGCCCAGCCAATGCAGTCCTTGATATACGCCCGCCTCCGCATGCGCGGTGTTGCGGGCTAAGTCGGTGTCGTCAATGCGCATAATAAATGTCCCGCCGGTTTGCCGCACGAAGAGGTAGTCATACAATGCAGTGCGTCCGGTTCCTACATGAGCGTCCCCGGTGGGGCTAGGTGCGATGCGTACTCGCACGGGCTTGGCGCTGGTCACAGCATGCCGCCTCCTTGTGTATCTTCTTTATGACTCAATCTACAGTTTCGCCCCCGCAGTGTCAAGACCGCGCGCAGACAGGCAGGATTTGGGCAATGAACGGCGAAAGAAGGGAGTCTAATCGCCGTCTGACAACACCAAATCAGAGGAGGTCTTTTATAGTGGAAAAAGTTCTGGAATTAATTCTCGCTAGCGCCGCGGGTGCATTTGTAGATATCGGCGTGTTTGTGGGAGCGGTGCTGCTCTTGTTTGGGTATATTAACTACAAAATGTCGGGTCGCTTCGTGGCCACTATCACTAAGTCTAAGCGGTGGCAGCCCGTCTTTGGCGCGTTGCTCGGAGTTACACCGGGATGTGGCGGCACAATCTTCCTGATGCCTCTTTTTGTGCGGGGCTCGGTAACGTTTGGCGCGGTAGTGGCCGCACTCATCGCCACTACCGGAGATTCTTCGTTTGTGATGATTGCCGGCATCCCACTCCAGTATCTGGTGGTCAGTGCTGTTGCTGTACTAGTTGGGATTTTAACGGGATACGTTGTCGACAGCACGCGGATTGGCATTAAATTGCGCGATGCCTATGAAAGGAGCAAGGCCAGCAAGAAGGAACAAAAAAAGCGGCACAGCCATGTACGCCATACGGTGCGCGTGCCGCATATCGGACATGCAGAGGGCGATGACATCGACTGGGCTCTCCACCACGTTGCTCGTGGACATCCGGCCACCGACACTTTGGCATACCGCATCACGCATCACGGGTACTTGTGGTACTGGCTGTTGCTTGGCATAGGGTTGGTGCTCGGCGTGCTCGGCTTGTTTCAAGTCGACATTAACGCCTTAGTAGTGCCTAATCTTGGACTGATTGTGGGCGTAGCAGGCACTGTCATGTCCATAGCGTGGATGTTGTTTGGCAAAAAGCTGCTGGCAAGTGACACGCACGAGGAAACAGAGCAAAAGGTAACCTCCTGGCGCGAAACGCTGATTCACAACGCGCAAGAGACTGCCTTTGTCATCACGTGGGTATTTGTAGGCCTTTTAGCCTATGAGCTTGCTGTGCTTGGGCTTGGCGGCGGCGACTACGCGCAGGGTGAGCAGCTGATTGAGTCAGCGCTTAGAACCGCGGGGATTGCCGCGGTGTTGATTGGCGCACTCGTGGGTATGATTCCCGGGTGTGGGCCGCAGATAATTTTTGTTACGTTGTTTATGCAAGGGCACTTGCCCTTTGCGGCGCTTTTGGCAAACGCTATTTCGCAAGACGGCGACGCCATACTGCCGTTGATTGCCCTCGATCGGCGTTCGGCTGGGATGGCAGTAATTGTCACCACTATTCCGGCCGCACTTATTGGTCTCGGTGCATACTGGTTGGAACTTAATACCGATATTTTTGCCGTTCTGGCAGCGGCTTGGAACTGGCTTGCGGCGTTGGTCTGATGCAAAGGGAAAGAAGTGTAGAGTGAGGGATTGTAGTGAACATATTAGAGGCGTTTGTCATTGTAGCGCCACATCTGAAACATCTGCTCACAGCGGACGTTGCCGTCACCGTGGTGGATAAAGAACGCTACCTGCACTACGAAAAAGGCAAAAGCATTGACCACAAGATTTCCCCCGGTCAAGAGATAAAGAGGGGTATGCTGGTAGATTTGGCCATGCGCGAGGGGACCAGAAAAGCCGCGCGCGTAGGGCCCGAGCTCTTCGGCTTTCCCTATGTCGGGATTGCGATCCCGCTGCTGGAAGGGGAGGAAATAATTGGCGCGGTTGCTTTTGCGGAAAACGTGGAGCGCCAGGAAGGTCTAGCTCACGTTACGAATGAGCTCTCCAACAACATGCAGCACATCACTTCCACCATCGAGAAAATTGCCGGGGTAGCGGCTGAACTTAACGGCATCGGCCAGCGATTGCATGGGCATAGCGCGGAATCCGCGGCGAACGTTAGGGAGACAGATACCATCTTGCAATTTATTAAGTCCGTCGCCGAACAGTCAAACTTGCTGGGTCTTAACGCAGCTATTGAAGCGGCGAGGGCAGGGGAGCATGGGCGGGGATTTGGCGTTGTTGCCGCGGAGATTCGCAAGCTGGCCAAAAGTAGCACGCAGTCCGTAGCTAAAATCGAAGAAATCATAAAAGGAATACGCAGTTCGAGTACGGAGATTGTGCGGGACGCAAGACTTATCGACAACGTCACTAAGCAACAATCCGAGTCCTTAGACGAGGTGGTGGCGGCAGTGCAGGAAATCGCTTCCGCACTGGAAGAGCTAAAGACTCTTGCCGCCAAGCTGACGATTCAATAACCTAGCATGATTGATCACGCCAAAATAGAAGTAGCTGTGCGCATGATCCTCGAGGCGGTGGGGGAGGACCCGGACCGCGAAGGCCTGCGAGAGACGCCGGCGCGCGTGGCCAAAATGTACGCAGAGGTGTTTTCTGGTCTGGTGACCGACCCAGGCGCGCACCTCGAGAAATGTTTTTATGCAGAACGGCATGATGAAATGGTGTTGGTTAAGGACATCAGCCTGTATTCCATGTGCGAGCACCACTTGCTGCCATTTTATGGCAAGGCACACGTGGCCTATATTCCCCATCCTAAAAAGATATCCGGCCTAAGCAAGTTAGCGCGCGTAGTTGAAACACTCTCGCGCCGGCCGCAGCTGCAGGAGCGTCTGACCACGCAAATTGCCGACACCATTATGCACAGGCTAAATGCTAAGGGAACGCTGGTCGTAATTGAGGCCGAACATCTGTGCATGACCATCCGCGGTGTGAAGAAACCTGGTGCAAAAACGATTACTTCTGCGGTGCGGGGTATTTTCCGCACTAACCATATCACCCGTACCGAGGCGCTGGCACTAATCAAGGGAGGGCAGTGATGGATAGTCGGGGTTTAGATTTTTCGCAGCGCACCCTGATTATGGGCATACTTAACGTTACGCCGGACTCGTTTTCTGACGGTGGGGCATACCTAGACCCTGAACGTGCGGTAGAGCATGCCTTAGAAATGGTGGCGCAAGGCGCAGATATCATCGACATAGGCGGTGAGTCTACGCGGCCCGGTGCTACACCGCTCACGATGCAGGACGAAGCTCGGCGCGTAGTTCCGGTGGTACGGGCAGTGTGCCGTGCCACTGCCACGCCGGTATCTATCGACACGTATAAGGCCGAGATTGCCCGCATGGCGTTAGAGGAAGGAGCCGCCATGCTTAATGATGTGTGGGGCGGGCAGCGAGACCCCGCCATGCTCGCGCTGGCCGCCGCCGCCAATGTGCCTATCTGCTTGGTGCACAACCGCAGCGAGCCAATCTACCAAGACCTAGTAGGGGAGATTAAGCGTGATCTCTGCGCCTTGGTCGACGATGCGCTGCTGGCCGGGGTGAATAAAGCCAACATTATACTCGACCCTGGCTTTGGGTTTGGCAAAACATGGACGCAAAACCTCGTAGTGATGCGGCATTTAAGTGAAATTGTTGACCTTGGTTTTCCCGTGCTGGTGGGCACGTCGCGCAAAGGCATGATTGGACATGTGCTTGGGCTCCCAGTAGACGATCGATTAGAAGGCACTGCCGCTACGGTAGCGTATAGTGTCGTGCAAGGGGCGAAGATAGTGCGCGTTCACGATGTGAGGGCTATGAAGCGAGTTGCGCGCATGACAGACGCTTTGATGCGAGGAGGGGTTAACTAATGGCAGATAAGCTGCTGCTTGCCAACATGTTGTTCTACGGCTACCACGGCGCTTTGCCAGAAGAAACAGTGCTCGGGCAGCGCTTTTCCGTTTCGCTGGAGATAGAGTGCGATGTGCGGCCTGCCGCTCTGTCTGACGACTTATCTCTCACGCTCGATTATGCCACTGTCTGTCAGACCGTGAAGGAGATTGTGGAGGGACATGCCTGCCGGTTGCTGGAGACGGTAGCGGAGAGCATTGCGGCGGCGGTGTTGGCTTTGGGAGCTTTTTCTGTACGTGTAACGGTAAAGAAGCTGCATCCTCCCCTAGATGTAATGATGGATTTTGCAGGCGTAGAAATAGAGAGAAGTCAAGTCAGTGGCGCGCGCTTACCTTAGTCTGGGCAGCAACCTCGGCGACAGAAAAAAAGCACTCAGCCTAGCGATCGATGCCCTAGAGCGCACCCCGGGCGTCACGGTGCTGAGCGTGGCGGACACGCTGGAGACAGACCCTGTGGGATACATAGCACAAGGCAAATTCTTGAACACTGCTGTTCTGATAGAGACAACACTTAGTCCCCACGCCCTACTGTACGCGGTGCAGCAGATTGAGCAGGCGGCGGGCCGTGTACGCAGTATCCGCTTGGGCCCGCGCACACTCGACGTTGATATACTTCTCTATGATCAAGAGTGCATATCTGACGAGGAACTCGTTATCCCGCATCCGCGCATGTGCGAGCGCGAGTTTGTTTTGGCCCCGCTGGCCCAGATTGCTCCTTTGGTCACGGTGCCGCCTGCCGGTAACACCGTACGCCATCTGCATGAAGAACTTCTTAAGCGCAAGCAGGTGTGACCGTATTGCTGATGATTTCCCCTACAGGGTGACAATATCACTGTCCGATCAAAAGCGTCCCATACTCGCTTGACGGGGAGTGGGATTGTTGTTACAATTGCCTCAGCGCAACCCTCCCAGGGGGATATGTAAGGGAGAGGGTTAGCGGAAGGAGGTTTAACGCATGCACGAAGGCCATCAAGACATTGCCGGAGATGCCCTGCGCGAACAGCAGAAGAAGCGCGGTCAGCTCGGGAGAAAACCAACCAGCCATAAACCACCAAGTCATAAAGCAAAAGCCTTAGGTCATCACGATCA
>DBBC01000114.1:0-197 GCA_002292025.1 Firmicutes bacterium UBA994 | reverse complement strand
GTGACCGTATTGCTGATGATTGAAAATGCGACTCTATTACCGTACTATTAAAGGCCAAATCTCGCTGCCTGAAGTATACGGCCTTACACGGCGAGTTGCTTAAGATAGTCTTGCAGGTAATTGATCACAGCCTCTTTGTCTGGGTTCTCATACTCCTTTTCCCCGAGCATATCTTTGAGAAAATCCCAGAATGCGGC
>DBBC01000157.1:5291-5610 GCA_002292025.1 Firmicutes bacterium UBA994 | reverse complement strand
GATTACTTTTTTGCGCCGTGTGACCCCGGGGAAGGCCAGTAAAAGTTATGGTATTCATGTTGCCCAGCTGGCGGGTCTGCCGCGCCGCGTCATCGATAGGGCGTATGCTTTGTTAAAGGAGCTAGAGCAGAGCCGACGCATGTCGCGCGAACAGACATCACTTTTTGCGTACGTGGCGGAGAGCGCCGCCACCCAAGCAGAAGATCCCAATCTCACGTTAGCCTTAGAGCTGCTTAAAGAAATTAGGCTGCTCACGCCCGAAGTCTTAACTCCGCTACAAGCGCTAAACTTGCTCTATGACTTAAAGCGCAAATCTCAG